>NZ_WKEE01000047.1:0-43177 GCF_021605635.1 Stenotrophomonas sp. PA-6-5C | reverse complement strand
ATGGATGGCGCCATCGAGCCCCCAGGGATGGGTCTACGGCGTGTCCTGCCCACCCACACCGCCCCGCCATCCCACGGAATGCCCGCTGTTGCTGTTGCCCTGGCCTCTGCGGGTGCAGGGCGCCGCCCTGCCCGACCAACCCCTTGATTTCGGGACAATCACCCTTACCCCTTGGCGAGGCCGCACGCGCTTGCGCGGCATTGCACATGGAGCCCTAACCGATGTCCGAGACGATCCAGACCGAAACCCTTGGCTTCCAGACCGAAGTCAAGCAGCTGCTGCAGCTGATGATCCACTCGCTGTACTCCAACAAGGAGATCTTCCTCCGCGAGCTGGTCTCCAATGCCGCCGACGCCGCCGACAAGCTGCGCTTCGAAGCCCTGACCCAGCCCGAGCTGCTGGAAGGCGACAGCGAACTGCGCGTGCGCGTCAGTTTCGATCCGGCCGCGCACACCATCACCATCGAAGACAACGGCATCGGCATGAGCCGCGCCGATGCCATCACCCACCTCGGCACCATCGCCAAGTCCGGCACCGGCGACTTCCTGCGCCAGCTGTCCGGCGACCAGAAGAAGGATTCGCAGCTGATCGGCCAGTTCGGCGTCGGCTTCTACAGCGCCTTCATCGTCGCCGATGAGGTCGAAGTCACCTCGCGTCGCGCCGGCCTGGCGGCCAGTGAAGGCGTGCGCTGGACCTCGCGTGGCGAAGGCGATTTCGATGTCGCCACCATCGACAAGGCCGAGCGCGGCACCCGCATCGTCCTGCACCTGAAGGATGGCGAGCACGACTTCGCCGACGGCTGGCGCCTGCGCAGCATCCTCAAGAAGTACTCCGACCACATCGGCCTGCCGATCCAGATGCCCAAGGAAGACGCTGAAGAAGGCGCCGCGATCGAGTGGGAGACCGTCAACCGCGCCAGCGCACTGTGGACCCGCCCGCGCACCGAGATCAGCGATGCCGAGTACACCGAGTTCTACAAGCACGTCGCCCACGATCACAGCGACCCGCTGGCCTGGAGCCACAACAAGGTCGAAGGCAAGCTGGAGTACACCTCGCTGCTGTACGTGCCGGGCCGTGCGCCGTTCGACCTGTACCACCGCGATGCACCCAAGGGCCTGAAGCTGTACGTGCAGCGCGTGTTCGTAATGGACCAGGCCGAGCAGTTCCTGCCGCTGTACCTGCGCTTCATCAAGGGCGTGGTCGATTCCAACGACCTGTCGCTGAACGTCTCGCGCGAAATCCTGCAGTCGGGCCCGGTCATCGATTCGATGAAGGCCGCGCTGACCAAGCGTTCGCTGGACATGCTGGAGAAGCTGTCCAACGACAAGCCCGAGCAGTACGCCACGTTCTGGAAGGAATTCGGCCAGGTGCTGAAGGAAGGTCCGGCCGAGGACTACAACAACCGTGAGAAGGTCGCCGGCCTGCTGCGCTTCGCTTCCACCCGTGGCGAGGCCGATGCGCAGACCGTGTCGCTGGCCGACTACATCGGCCGCATGGCCGAAGGCCAGGACAAGATCTACTACCTGACCGGCGAGAGCTACAGCCAGGTGCGCAACAGTCCGCACCTGGAAGTGTTCCGCAAGAAAGGCATCGAAGTCCTGTTGCTGACCGACCGCATCGACGAGTGGCTGATGGGCTACCTGACCGATTTCGACGGCAAGGGCTTCGTCGACATCGCCCGCGGCGACCTCGACCTGGGCGCGCTGGAAAGCGAAGCGGACAAGCAGGAGCAGGAAGCTGCAGCGAAGGACAAGCAGGGCCTGGTCGAGCGCCTGAAGAACGTACTCGGCGATGACGTGGCCGAAGTGCGCGTGTCGCACCGGCTGACCGATTCACCGGCGGTGCTGGCCATCGGCGAGCAGGACCTCGGCCTGCAGATGCGCCAGATCCTGGAAGCCAGCGGCCAGAAGGTGCCCGACAGCAAGCCGGTACTGGAAATCAACCCGGGTCACCCGCTGATCGCCAAGCTCGATGCCGAAGCCGATGGCGCACGGTTCGACGACCTGGGCCGGGTGCTGTTCGACCAAGCTGCGCTGGCCGCCGGCGACAGCCTGAAGGATCCGGGTGCTTACGTCGCCCGTCTGAACAAGCTGCTGCTGGAGCTGTCGGCCTGATCGATGCCGGGATCGCCCAGCCTGGTGGTTGCCAACCCCGGTTGGCACCGCCATTGCCCCGGTAGAGGCCAACCTTGGTTGGCGCTGTCGCTGCCCTGGTAGGTGCCAACCTTGGTTGGCGCTGTCGCTGCGTTGGTAGGTGCCAACCTTGGTTGGCGCTTGGTTCGACTGCAGAAGCGTGCCAACCAAGGTTGGCACCTACCAGAGCGGATCACGGTTGTCGCCCGAAGCAGGGCGAGGTTGGTATTCCGCAGAAGCACGCCACGATTGCCCTCAGGGCCAGCCACCGGGCCCGCCCAGAGCCGGTCGGATCAGGCTTGCCGGTCCAGCAGCGAGCCCAGCATCTGGTCCTCGCGGCGGATCAGCGCCGCATTGGCAGCAAAGGCCACCACCTCGGCCTTGGCAGCCAACAGGTCACCCAGCGGCGCGGACGGGTCGGTGTCACCAGTAGAGGTCACGCGGGTCTCCACCCCGCCCTGCGCTACGGCTTCGCGCTGCAGTTGCAGGCGCGGTGCATCCGCGGTCGCCAGGTTGGCCACGTTGTGCGCGGCCACCTGCACGCCCCGCTGGGCTGCACGCATCCCGCTGAGGGCAACACCGGTCACATCGTTCATCGGGGGTCTCCCAGGCCACCCAACGCAGCCTTCCGCACCGGTTAACGGCCGCGCGGCTGCGACCTTGAGTCCACGCCGGCCAGACAGGCCCGGGTGGTAGCATATCCCTCTGATTTCAGCGCCTTTTGCCAATGCTCAGTTTTTTCCGCCGCAAGAAGCCCCAGGACGCCGCCACACCGGACGCGCCCAAGACCCAGCACTACTCGGCTGAAGAGCTGGCGGCGGCATTCCCGTCGGCCGCGCCGCCCGAGCAGGCCCCGGCCGCACCGGTAGCCCCGCCCGTGGCGGAAGCGCCGGTGCCAACCGCCACGCCCGAAGTCGTCGCGCCCGCAACGTCAGCAGCGCAGGCAACGCCGGACGCGCCGCAGGAAACCACTGCCGAAGCCCTGCCGGAACGCGTGCTGGCACCGGAGAACTTCGCCGCCGAAGCGGCCGCCGCCGCTGCGGTCCTCGCTCCGCTGGCCCCGGTCATCCCCGCGCAGGAACCGGCCGCCCCGGCCGCCGACCTGCCGGTGCTGGTCGATGCCCCGCCTGCCCCGGCCGGCAAGCCCGGCTGGCGCGAGCGCCTGCGCAACAGCGCATTCGCCCGCAGCTTCGGCGGCCTGTTCTCGCGCAATCCCAAGCTCGATGACGACCTGCTGGACGAGATCGAGACCGCGCTACTGACCGCCGACGTCGGCGTTGCCGCCACCACCGAGCTGATCGCCGACCTGCGCAAGCGCATGAAGGCGCGCGAATTCATCGATGCCAACGCCCTGCTGGCGGCACTGCGCGCCGATCTGATCGCGATCCTGCAGCCTGTGTCCAAGCCGCTGGTCATCGACCGCAACGCCAAGCCCTTCGTGGTGCTGACCGTCGGCGTCAACGGCGTTGGCAAGACCACCACCATCGGCAAGCTGGCCAAGCGCTTCAAGGACGAGGGCCACAGCCTGATGCTGGCCGCTGGCGATACCTTCCGTGCTGCCGCCGTGGCCCAGCTGCAGATCTGGGGCGAGCGCAACGGCGTGGCCGTGGTCGCGCAGGGGCAGAACGCCGATGCCGCCTCGGTGGCCTACGACGCGTTGCAGGCCGGCAAGGCCCGTGGCACGTCGGTACTGATCGCCGATACCGCCGGCCGCCTGCACACCCAGTCCGGGCTGATGAACGAGCTGGGCAAGATCCGCCGCGTGCTCGGCAAGATCGACGAGAATGCGCCGCACGAAGTGCTGATGGTGATCGACGGCACTACCGGCCAGAACGCGCTTTCGCAGCTGCGCCAGTTCAATGCCGCAGTCAAGGTGACCGGCCTGGTGGTGACCAAGCTGGACGGCACCGCAAAGGGCGGCGTGGTTTTCGCGCTGGCCCGTGAGTTCGGCATTCCGATCCGTTTCGCCGGCATCGGCGAGCGTCCGGAAGACCTGCGCGTGTTCGATCCGGAAGCCTTCGTCGACGCCCTGTTGCCCGAAGCGCTGGGTGCCTGACATACCGTGCAGCCACGCATGGCGTGGCTCTACTGCAACCCGGTAGAGCCACCCCATGGGTGGCTGCCTCCTGGAGTACCGATGCCCCGCCAGCCGAACGCCAGCGCCACGCCCGCTCCTGAGCACGGCTTCGTCGCCCGCCTGCTGCACTGGTTCGACGACCACGGCCGCCACGATCTGCCCTGGCAGCATCCGCGCAGCCCGTATCGGGTCTGGTTGTCGGAGATCATGCTGCAGCAGACCCAGGTGGCAACGGTCATTCCGTACTTCCACCGTTTCCTGCAGCACTTCCCCACCCTGCCCGACCTCGCCGCCGCCAGCAACGACGCGGTGATGGCGCAGTGGGCCGGGCTGGGTTACTACGCCCGTGCGCGCAATCTGCATGCGGCCGCCAAGCGCTGCGTGAGCGAACACGGGGGCGACCTGCCGCGTGATTTCGACGCCCTGCACGACCTGCCCGGCATCGGCCGCAGTACCGCCGGCGCGATCCTCAGCCAGGCCTGGAACGACCCGTTCGCGATCCTCGACGGCAACGTCAAGCGCGTGCTCAGCCGCTATCACGGCGTCGAAGGCTTTCCTGGCCTGCCCGCCGTCGAAAAGCAGCTGTGGGCCATCGCCGAAGCACAGGTCGCGCAGGTGCCGGCGGCGCGCATGGCCGACTACACGCAGGCGCAGATGGATCTCGGTGCGACGGTCTGCAGCCGGTCCAGACCGGCCTGCGTGATCTGTCCCCTGCAGGCCGATTGCGTGGCACGTCGCGAAGGCCGTACGGCCGAGCTGCCAACAGCAAAGCCGGGCAAGGTGCTGCCCGAACGCGAGGCGGTGGCCCTGCTGCTGCGCGACAAGCAGCAGCGCGTGCTGCTGCAGAAGCGGCCGGATACCGGCATCTGGGCGCAGCTGTGGACGCTTCCGCAGGCCGATGCGGGCAGCGAGCTGCAGGACTGGTTCGACGTGCACGTCGATGGTTCACTGGAAGATGCCGAGGAACTACCGGTGCTGCAGCACACCTTCAGCCACTACAAGCTGCATCTGCAGGTATTGTCACGGCAGGTGCACGGCCTGCGCGTGGAAGAACCCACGCTGCGCTGGGTCGACGACGCCGAACTGTCTGCACTGGGCTTGCCAGCCCCTATCCGGAAGCTGCTTGATGGCACGCCCATCAAGCCCCCGAAGCGAACCTCCGCAAAATCCCGCAACCACGAGTGAGTGCCATGCCCCGAACCGTCTTCTGCCAGTACGAACAACGCGATGCCGAGGGGCTGGACTTTGTGCCTTACCCAGGCGATCTGGGCCAGCGTGTGTTCAACCACATCGGCAAGCCGGCGTGGACCGCATGGCTGGCACACCAGACCATGCTGATCAACGAGAACCGCCTCTCCCCGCGCAAGCCGGAGCATCGCGCATTGCTGGAAACGGAACTGGTGAAGTTCCTGTTCGAGAAGGACGCGGAGAAGCCTGCTGGTTTCACCCCGGAAGCCTGATCTGGAGGTAGCGCCGGGCCATGCCCGGCGTCCAGCCATCCGCCGGGCATGGCCCGGAGCTACCGCCCTACTTCGCGGATTCCTCGCGCTCCTGCACCTGCGCCTGGCGCAGCTCCTGCTCGGAGGCGCGTAGCGCCTTCACGTCGAGCTTGCGTATGGTCTTGATGAAGCACGGCATGCGCGGGCCAGCGGTCGGGTCACGTACCAGCACCTTGTCGAACGGCGCCGAGACGCGGTTCATCCGGCTGGTCAGGCCGATGGCGGTCGCATACGACAGATCCTGGCAGGGACCATTCAATTCCAGCAGGTAGGCCTCGCTCGGACGCGTCCAGACCGCCAGCGCACTGTCGCCCAGCTCGGTCCAGCCATTGAGGCTGCCGAAGAACTGCATGTCCTTCTGCGGTGCGCCGGCGTGGGCACGATACAGCTCCAGCTTCTCGGCACTGCCCAGGCGGCCGGTGGTGGCACAGCCAGCCAGAGCCAGGCACAGCCCGGCGATCAACAGTGGGGTCTTCATGGCCATCTCCACGGGGAACTGTGCCGATCATGCACCCGCCGGGGTGGTGCCGGCGCAACGGCCGGCAGCCTGGTTCAGCCGTTGGTCGGCGGCCCCCAGCCGACCAGGCCCTGCATCGAATCCGGTAGTCGCCAACCTTGGTTGGCGCTTGGCCGGCCGCTCAGACGTCGGCGTGGGCCAGCGCGTGCAGGCGCCCTTCGCGCAGCTCCAGCACCCGGTCCAGACGCCGTGCCAGCGAGCGGTCATGGGTCACCAGCACCAGGCTGGTATGCCGCGCACGGTTGAGCTCCAGCATCAGCTCGAACACGGTCGCAGCAGTGCGGTCATCCAGGTTGCCGGTCGGCTCGTCGCCCAGCACGCAGGCCGGGTGATTGACCAACGCGCGCGCCACCGCAGCACGCTGGCGTTCGCCACCGGACAGTTCGCCGGGCTTGTGGTCCAGGCGATGGCCCAGGCCGACCGATTCCAGCAGCGCAGTCGCACGCGTGCTGGCCTCGGCCACCGCGGTACCGGCCAGCATCACCGGCATCATCACGTTTTCCAGCGCGGTGAATTCCGGCAGCAGGTGGTGGAACTGATAGACGAAACCCAGCGCCTGGTTGCGCAGCAGGCCGCGCGAGGTGTCCGACAGCGCCGACATGCGCTGGCCGGTGACATAGACCTCGCCAGCGGTGGGCGTATCCAGCCCGCCCAGCAGGTGCAGCAGCGTGCTCTTGCCGGCACCGGAGGCACCGATGATCGCAACCGTCTCACCTGCAGTCACCGTCAGGTCCAGCCCGTCGAACACCGGTGTCTGCATGCGCCCTTCGGCGTAGGTCTTGCCCAGCCCTTCGGCACGGATCACTTCATCGCCGCGGTTGAAGACCTTATTCATAGCGCAGGGCCTCCGCCGGCTGGGTGCGTGCTGCCCGCCAGGCGGGATACAGAGTGGCCAGGAAGCTCATCAGCAGCGCGACCAGGGTGATCACCACGATGTCGCTGGTCTGCATGTCGGTCGGCAGGCCGGTGATGTAGTACACATCCTCCGGCAGCAGCTTGACGTTGAACACCGACTCGATGGCGCCGAGGATGCGTTCCAGGTTCAAGGTCAGGGTGATGCCGCCGATCAGGCCTGCGAGGGTGCCGAAGATGCCGATCAGCGAGCCCTGCACCATGAACACCTGCATCACCCCGCCCGGGGTCAGGCCGAGGGTGCGCAGGATCGCGATGTCGGCCTGCTTGTCGGTCACCAGCATCACCTGCGAGGACACCAGGTTGAACGCGCCCATGGCGATGATCAGCGAGAGCAGGATGCCCATCACCACTTTTTCCATGCGCAGCGAGTGATACAGGTTGGCGTTCTGCTGGGTCCAGTCGCTGACCCGATAGGCGCCGCCGAGGTTCTGCGCCAGGTCCACGCCCACCTCCAGCGAGCGGTCCATGTCATGCAGTTTCAGGCGGACGCCGGTGGCGCCATCGGAACGCAGTACGCGCTCCAGGTCTTTCATGTTGGCAAAGCCCACACCGCGATCGACTTCGTTGTAACCGGCCTCGAAGATGCCGCTGACGGTGAAGCGTTTCATCCGTGGCACCGCACCAGCCGGCGTGCCCTGCACTTCCGCAAAGGTCACCAGCACCTGGTCGCCGACGTCCACGCCCAGCCAGACGGCCAGTTCCTTGCCCAGCAGCAGGTTGAAGCTGCCCGGGGTCAGGCTGCCGTAGCTGCCCTTGGTCACCTTCTTGTCGATCACCGACACCTTCGGCTCCAGCGCCGGGTCGATGCCCTGGATGATCGCCCCCTGCACACGCGGGCCGCTGATCATCGACTGGATCTCGATATACGGCGCAGCGCCGGCCACGCGCGGATCCTTGCTGGCCACATCGACCACGCGCATCCAGTCCGGCATCGGTTCTCCGTCGCGGCTGATGGTGGTGTGTGCGGTCATCTGCAGCAGGCGGCTGCGGATCTCCTTCTGGAAACCGCTCATCACCGCCAGTGTGGTGATCAGCACCGTCACCCCGAGCGCGATGCCCAGGATCGATGCCATCGAAATGAAGGAGATGAAGCCGTTGCGGCGCTTGGCGCGCAGGTAGCGCAGGCCAATGGCCACGGGAATGGGTTTGAACATGCAGGCACGCCAGTCGATTCAGCCTATGGTGCCACCGACCGGGGCTGACGGGAAACGCCGCGTGCGGATACGGCCAGTCGCAGTTCACGTCGCTGCCCGCGATTGAGTACATCCGGCCAGAACAACAGCCGTCGACGGCGCCAGCCTTCGCGCCACTGCAGCAGCAGCCAGGGCCCGCGCACCACCAGTCGCGGCTCGGCAATGTCCTGCCCGTCCACGCGCAGCGGCTCAGGCAGGGGCGGCAGCTGCAGCAACGCGCGGGGCCGCCGCAGGCGCCAGGCCAGCTCGGCCAAGCCCAGCACCCAGACCCCGATCAGCACGGGAACCAGGTGCCCCGGCGGCAGATCCGAGGCACGCAGCAGCCACGGCGCAGCCAACAGTACCGCCAGCTGGGCACCGGCCTGCAGCCGCGACGGGCGCCACTCAAGGCTTGAGGGCGAGGATCTTGTGCATGAGGGGGACGGCGTGCGCATGTGGGCAGGCCTCGTAGCCCATGAACCAGCGCCACAACTTATCGTCCTCGCAATCGAGCAGGAACAGGAAAACCTCGCGCTCTTCGGTCGGTGCACTGCTCCACTCACGGTCCAGGTAGCGACCGAACAACTGGTCCAGTTCGCGCATGCCGCGCCGGCAACGCCAGCGCAGCTTCTTCAGCAGAACATCTTCTTCCATCGTGTTTCTCCAGATACAGCAAAGCCACGCATGGCGTGGCTCTGCTGGGAGGTGCAGCCACGCGTGGCGTGGCTCTACCGGGTACAGTCGGGCCGTATCAGGCGCGGCGTTCCATCATCAACTTCTTGATCTCGGCGATCGCCAGCGCCGGGTTCAGGCCCTTCGGGCAGGTCCGGGCGCAGTTCATGATGGTGTGGCAGCGGTACAGCTTGAACGGATCTTCCAGATCGTCCAGGCGCGCACCGGTGTCCTCGTCGCGCGAATCGATGATCCAGCGGTAGGCCTGCAGCAGGATCGCCGGGCCCAGGTAACGCTCGCCGTTCCACCAGTAGCTCGGGCAGCTGGTCGAGCAGCACGCGCACAGGATGCACTCGTACAGACCGTCCAGCTTCTTGCGGTCTTCCGGCGACTGCAGGCGCTCACGGTCCGGCGGTGCCGGGGTCTGGGTACGGATCCACGGCTTGATCGAGGCGTACTGCGCATAGAAGTGGGTCAGGTCCGGAACCAGATCCTTGACCACGTTCATGTGCGGCAGCGGGTAGATCGGCACTTCCTTCTTGCCGCAGTCCGAGATGGCTCGGGTGCAGGCCAGGGTGTTGGTGCCGTCGATGTTCATCGCGCACGAACCACAGATACCTTCGCGGCACGAGCGGCGGAAGGTCAGGGTCGGGTCGATCTCGTTCTTGATCTTGATCAGCGCGTCCAGGACCATCGGGCCGCAGGCGTCCAGATCGACATCATAGGTATCGGTGCGCGGATTGCTGTCGTCGTCCGGACTCCAGCGGTAGATCTTGAAGGTGCGCACGTTCTTGCCGCCGGTCTTGGCGGGGAAGTGCTTGCCCTTCGTGATCTTGGAATTCTTGGGGAGTGAAAACTCGGCCATGGCTGCTCTCGTTGGCTCAGGCGGCCCGCGCCCGAGGGCGCGGATTGCATGTTAGGCGGGGTCGGATCAGTACACGCGCGGCTTCGGCGGCACCACGGACACGTCATCGGTCAACGTGTACATGTGCACCGGACGGTAGTCGAAGCTGCACTTGCCCTTCTCGTCCACGCTGACCAGGGTGTGCTTCTGCCAATTGACGTCGTCGCGGTCCGGGAAGTCCTCGTGCGCGTGTGCGCCGCGGCTTTCCTTGCGCTGCTCGGCCGAGTTGATCGTCGCCACCGCGTTCAGCAGCAGGTTGTTCAGCTCGTAGGTCTCGATCAGGTCCGAGTTCCAGACCAGCGAACGGTCGGAGACCTTCACGTCCTGGAACGAGTCGAAGATCTTGTCCATCTTCTCGCAGCCTTCCTTCAGCGTCTGGCTGGTACGGAAGACCGCCGCGTCAGCCTGCATGGTGCGCTGCATGCGATCGCGGATGACCGACGTCGGGGTATCGCCGTTGGCGTGGCGCAGCTTGTCCAGCAGGCCCAGCGCCTTGTCGCAGGCGTCGGCCGGCAGGGTCTTGTGCGCCGCGCCGGGGGTGATCGTCGCCGCGCAGCGATTGGCCACCGCACGCCCGAACACCACCAGGTCCAGCAGCGAGTTCGAGCCCAGGCGGTTGGCGCCGTGCACCGAAACGCAGGCCGCTTCGCCGATGGCGTACAGGCCCGGCACGACCGCATTGTCGTTGTCACCGACCCTCTGCACCACTTCGCCGTGGTAGTTGGTCGGGATGCCGCCCATGTTGTAGTGCACGGTCGGGATCACCGGGATCGGCTGCTTGTGCACGTCGACGCCGGCGAAGATGCGGGCGCTTTCGGCGATGCCCGGCAGCTTGTCGTCGATCACGCCCGGGCCGAGGTGGGTCAGGTCGAGCAGGATGTGGTCCTTGTGCTCGCCGACGCCGCGGCCTTCGCGGATCTCGATGGTCATCGAACGGCTGACCACGTCGCGCGACGCCAGATCCTTGTAGTGCGGTGCGTAACGCTCCATGAAGCGCTCGCCGCTGCTGTTGCGCAGGATGCCACCTTCACCGCGGACACCCTCGGTGATCAGGCAGCCGGCGCCGTAGATGCCGGTCGGATGGAACTGCACGAACTCCATGTCCTGCATGGCGATGCCGGCGCGCATGGCCAGGCCGCCACCGTCGCCGGTGCAGGTGTGCGCCGAGGTGGCGCTGAAGTAGGCACGGCCGTAGCCGCCGGTCGCCAGCACCACGCCCTGGGCGCGGAACAGGTGCAGCGTGCCGTCGGACATGTCCAACGCCAGCACGCCGCGGCAGGCACCTTCGTCATCGAAGATCAGGTCGAGTGCGAAGTACTCGATCATGAAGCGTGCGTCGTGCTTCAGCGACTGCTGGTACAGCGTGTGCAGCATCGCGTGGCCGGTACGGTCGGCCGCCGCGCAGGTGCGCTGCGCCGCCGGGCCTTCGCCGTACTGGGTGGTCATGCCACCGAACGGACGCTGGTAGATCTTGCCTTCGGCGGTGCGGCTGAACGGCACGCCGTAGTGCTCGAGCTCGATGATCGCCGGAATCGCTTCACGGCACATGTACTCGATGGCGTCCTGGTCGCCCAGCCAGTCCGAACCCTTGATGGTGTCGAAGAAGTGGTAACGCCAATCGTCCTCGCCCATGTTGCCGAGCGCAGCGGAGATACCGCCCTGGGCGGCGACGGTGTGCGACCGGGTCGGGAAGACCTTGGTCAGGCACACGGTCTGCAGGCCCTTGGCGGCCAGGCCGAACGTGGCACGCAGGCCGGCGCCGCCGGCGCCCACCACGACCATGTCGTACTTGTGTTCGGTAATCTTGTAAGCGGACATCTAGTCTGGATTCCTGTCTTGGCGCCTGGGCTCAGGCAACGCCGAGGGCGATGCGGCCCACCGCAAACACACTGACGATCATGCCGAGCACGGCGACGAACTTCACCGCGGTCTGCAGCACCAGGGCCAGCAGCGATTCGTGGATGTAGTCCTCCAGCACGACCTGCAGGCCGAGCTGGGCGTGCCAGAACATGGCGATCAGCAGGCCGATCAGCGGAACGGCGTTCCACGGCTTGGCGATCGCGGCAGTCGCGGTCACGTAATCCGAGCCCAGCAGGCCCAGCACGAACACCAGGAACCAGATGCCCAGCACCACCAGCGCGGCGGCAGTCAGGCGCTGATGCACGAAGTGCTCGGTGCCGGTCTTGGCCGAACCGAGACCGCGCACGCCCTTCAACGGGGTACGGAACTTGCTCACGCGGCACCTCCGAACATCACATAGGCCCACACCGCCAGGGTGATCAGCAGGCTGCCGATCACCGACATCCAGCTGCTGCGGATGAAGGTGGCAATGCGGAATCCGATCGCGAAGTCCTGCACGATATGGCGGATGCCATTGCACAGGTGATAGGCGAACGACCATGTCCACGCGAACAGGAACACGCGGCCATACCAGGCCCCGGCATGGCCGGTGAAGCAGTTCCAGGATTCGGGCCCCATCATCAGAGCCAACAGGCCTCCGGCGATGATGAGGGCACCAACAGACAGAAAGACGCCAGTGGCTCGATGCAGGATCGAGGTGGCCATCTGAATCTGCCAGCGATACACCTGAAGGTGCGGAGAAAGGGGACGTTGTCTGGTCGCCATTCGCTGGGCTCGTTGTCTCGGCTGGGCGGCATAAGGCCGCGTTGGCTCAATGCTGGATCAGAAATCGATGCAGCGTCCGTTTTTTTCCCAATCGCCATACCGCACCGGATCGAGTCCGCCGCGGCCACCGAATTCTTCTTCCACCTCTGGTTGTTCCACGGGCACAGGGACCGGGGGAACCAGCGGGGCTTCAGCTTCGGCGTCGGGAGTGGGGGTTGTTTGGCCTATCATGATGGGTCTCGCAACGCACAAATTTTAGACCTCGTTCACGTGCCTGACAACCTTCCCCCTGCTTTCGTCGCATATCCGCGCCTGCCCGGCCATCAATTGCTGAGCCTGCAGGGCGTGGATGCAGTGGCTTTTGCCCATGCCCAGTTCAGCAGCGACGTGACCGCCCTGCCCCTGCTGCACTGGCAGTGGAGCGCGTGGCTGAGCGCCAAAGGCCGCACCCTGGCAGTGTTTCAGCTGCTGCGGCTGGCCGATGACCATGTGCTGCTGGTACTCGCCGACGGCGATGCCGATGCGATTGCGTCGCAACTGCAGCGTTTCGTGTTCCGCCGCAAAGTGAAATTGCAGGTGCATGCCGACCTGGCAGTGGCCGGGGCCTTTACTGCGCCGGAAGCCGCTACCGGCGCCGCCATCGCGCTGGCCGGCAACCACGGCTGGGAACTGGATCTGGGCAGCGACGCACTTCCCCGCACGCTGCGCATCGGCCCGGTCGAGGCCTTCCCGGCCAGCGACGAAGCCGGGGACGCCGCCTTCGCCCTGGCCTGGCGCCAGGCCGACCTGCGCTTTGGCCTGCCGCGACTGGAAGCGAGCCAGCGCGAGGTGTGGACCCCGCAGCAGCTGGGCCTGGACCGCCTCAACGGCTACAGCGTGAAGAAGGGCTGCTACCCCGGTCAGGAAATCGTCGCGCGCACCCATTTCCTCGGCAAGGCCAAACGCGCGGTGCAGCTGCTGCACACCGCAGCACCGGCGCAGGCCGGCGATGGCGTGCAGCAGGACGGGGTCGCGCTCGGCACCCTGGCCAGCGTGGCCGGCGACCTGGCGCTGGCGGTGCTGCCGCTGGAGACCGGCGACAGCGAATTGCAGGTGGGTGATGCGCCCGCACAGCGGATGCCGCTGCTGGACGGGTTGGCGCGCTGAGGCGTCGATCCGGCACGTCATCCACGCATGGCGTGGATCTACCGAGCCCGAGACCCTGTTCCGGTGGGTGCGGACCGTTGGTCCGCACTGCGATGAAGCAGCCGAGCGTGGGCTCGGCTCTACAGGACTATAGGCGCTCGCCGGTTTCCGGGTTGAAGAAATGCAGGCCCTGCGGGTGGATCGCCACCCGGATGTCCTCGCCCACGCCCGGCAGCGACTGCGGCGCCACGCGCATGGTCAGCGCGTGCTGGCCACTGCTCATGTTGACGAAGATCTCGTTGCCGACCGGCTCGATGCCTTCGATGCGCGCGGTGAACGCATGCGTGTCTTCGCTGCCTGCCGGCTGCAGGTGTTCGGGACGCACGCCCACCGCGATCGGCTTCTGCAACCACGCCGGATCGATCGTCGCCTGCCCCAGCGGAGCCTGCCACGCGCCATCAACCACGGTCACGCCACCGGCATCGCCCTGCAGCGTACCGCGCAGCACGTTCATCGCCGGGCTGCCGAGGAAGCCGGCCACGAACAGGTTGGCCGGACGGTCGTACAGCGCCATCGGCGTGTCGATCTGCTGGATGATGCCGTCCTTCAGCACCACGATGCGCTGGCCAAGGGTCATCGCTTCAACCTGATCGTGGGTCACGTAGATCATGGTGGTGCCCAGCTTGCGGTGCAGCTGCGCGATCTCGGTGCGCACGCTGTGGCGCAGCTTGGCGTCAAGGTTGGACAGCGGCTCGTCGAGCAGGAACACCGCCGGCTCACGCACCAGCGCACGGCCCAGTGCAACACGCTGGCGCTGGCCGCCGGACATCGCCTTGGGCAGCTTGTCCATCATCTCGGTCAGGCCCAGCGTCTGCGCGGCTTCGCTGATGCGCTTGTCGATGGTGGCCTTGTCATGCCCGCGCAGCTTCAGGCCAAAGGCCAGGTTCTCGGCCACGGTCATGTGCGGGTACAGCGCGTAACTCTGGAACACCATCGCGATGTCGCGATCTTTGGGCGCCACGTCGTTGACCACGCGATCACCGATGGTCAACGTGCCGCCGCTGATCTCTTCCAACCCTGCCACCATCCGCAGCAGGGTCGACTTGCCACACCCGGACGGGCCGACCAGCACCATCAGTTCGCCGTCGGCCACCTCGAACGTGGCGTCCTTCACCGCGACCTGGCCGTTGTCGTAGACCTTGCGCACACCCTGCAACTGCACTTTTGCCATTTCACTCATCCAGTCCGCCCGACGCCGGGCTGTCTTTTGGGACTGCCTCGGCCCTCCCGATGGCAGTGATGATTGCGCGGTTGCCGCATGACGGCGACCACTGCAATCGAATACAGTTGCCCATTCTGCCATGTAAACGTTTTCACGTGGCACTATCCGAACGTCGGTGCGCGCCGACCTGCATCGTCGACCGAACGAAGGGTTGCCGCTGTAGTCGTTTCGATTGGAACGGTGCTCCGGCAACCCGGAAAGCCGATCCAGATGAGCCTCGGACAGGCAGTTGCGCGGATGTCCCCCGAACCCAGCCATGAAGCGATTGACAACGATGTCACCCGGATCTGAAACTCGAGCGATGCACGACACACTCTTCCTGTTTGGTGCCACAGGTGATCTGGCCCAGCGCTACCTGTTCCCTTCGCTGCTGCGCCTGCTCGGCGACGGCCTGCTGCCGGAGGATTTCCGCATCCGTGCGCTGGCCCTGTCCGGCCACGACACCGAAGCCTTCCATGACATCCTGCGGCCACGACTGCAGCAGGCGATGCCGATGGCCAGCCAGGAGGACATCGCCTCTCTGCTGCGTCGCATCGACTACCGCTCGGTCGACCTGCGCGACGTCGACTCGGTCGCCGCCGCGGTATCCGACCTCGTCGACCGCCGCTGCGTGAGCTACCTGGCGATCCCGCCGGGCCTGTACATCTCCACCTGCGAAGGCCTGGCCAAGGGCGGCGCACTGGCCGCACCGGCGCGCCTGATGCTGGAAAAGCCGATCGGCAGCGACAGCGAAAGCGCCGAGGAGATCATCACCACCATCGGCCAGTGGATCGACGAAGACCGCGTGTTCCGCCTCGACCACTACCTGGGCAAGGCGGCGGTACAGAACCTGATCGCGCTGCGCTTCGGCAACACGCTGCTGGAAGCGGTATGGAACCGCAACTACATCGAATCGGTGCACATCCTGGTCGCCGAAAGCGAAGGCGTGGATGGCCGCGATGCCTACTACGCGCGCTCCGGCGCCCTGCGCGACATGGTGCAGAGCCACATCCTGCAGCTGCTGTGCATGGTGGCGATGGAGCCGCCGGCGTCGTTGGAAGCCGACCGCATCCGCGACGAGAAGGTCAAGGTGCTGCGTGCGCTGCGCCCGCTGGATGCCAAGCACGCAGCGCGTGACAGCGTGCGTGGCCGCTATACCGCCGGCAGCATCAACGGCCAGCCCGCACAGGCCTATCAGCCACCGGAAGGCAGCGATGTGGAAACCTTCGCAGGCGTCACCGCGCACATCGACAACTGGCGCTGGAGCGGCGTGCCGTTCCACCTGGTCACCGGCAAGCGCCTGCCCGAGCGCACCACCCGCGTGGTGGTGACCCTCAAGCCGGTCACGCACTGGTTGTTCGAGCGTCCGCAGCGTGCGCAGGCCGCACCGAACCGCCTGGTGTTCCAGCTGCAGCCGCAGGAGAACATCGAACTGGGACTGATGAGCAGCCTGGCCGGCCCGGAATGGGGCGCACTGGAACTGCAGCCACTGGAACTGGAACTGTCGGTGCCGACGGGCCTGCATCGCCGTATCGCCTACGAACGCCTGTTCCTGGACGCCTTCAATGGCAACCACACCCTGTTCGTGCGCGATGACGAAGTGCGTGCCGCCTGGGCCTGGATCGACAGCGTCGCCGATGCCTGGAAGGCAGCCGACCTGCCGCTGGAACCCTACCCTGCCGGCCAATGGGGCCCGGCCAACGCGGTCGACTTCCTGCCGCAGGGCGTGGATGCGCCGGATAGCGGAGCGTCGGAATGAGTGCCAGCTCGCAGCCGGTGCTGGTCGCCGACATCGGTGGCACCAATGCCCGCTTCGCCCTTGCCGACACCTCGCAGGACGCCCCGCTGCTGAAAGAGAGCATCCGCGAATACGCAGTGGCGGAGTTCCCGTCGCTGGGTGATGCCGCGCGCCACCATCTGGAACAGATCGGCGCCACCGCAAGCCGTGGCGTGTTCGCCGTCGCCGGTCGTGTCGATGGTGACGAAGCCCGCATCACCAACCATCCGTGGGTGATCTCGCGCAGCCGCACAGCTGCGATGCTGGGTTTCAACGAACTGCACCTGATCAACGACTTCGCCGCGCAGGCGATGGCGATCTCGCTGCTGCAACCCGATGACGTGGTCCAGGTCGGCGGTGCCGCCTGGGTTCCGGGCAAGCCGGGCCAGCCGCGCAACTACGCAGTGATCGGGCCGGGGACCGGCCTCGGCGTCGGCGGCCTGATCCTTCGCCACGGCCGCTGCTACCCGCTGGAAACCGAAGGCGGCCATGTCAGCTTCCCGCCGGGAACGCCGGAAGAGATCCGCATCCTGGAGATCCTGTCCGAGCAGTTCGGGCGCGTCTCCAACGAGCGGCTGATCTGCGGCCCCGGCCTGGTCAACATCCATCGCGCCATCTGCGAGATGGCGGGTATCGACCCGGGCCAACTGCAACCGGTGGACGTGACCGCCCGCGCCCTGCACGGCGATCCACAGGCGATGCGTACCGTCGATGTGTTCTGCGCGGTGTTCGGTGCCATTGCCGGTGATCTGGTGCTGACCCAGGGCGCCTGGGACGGCGTGTTCCTGACCGGTGGACTGACTCCGAAGATGCTCGATTCATTGCAGCACTCCGGTTTCCGCCAACGCTTCGAACACAAGGGCCGGTTCTCCTCGATCATGGCGCGGGTGCCATCGCTGGCCGTGATGCATCCCCACGCCGGACTGCTGGGCGCCGCTGCCTATGCTGCCGACGCCGAACGTGACGCACCAGGAGTTGCCGCATGAGCCCCACCTTCCACGACGACCGCATCGAGTTCATCAACCACGGCGATGCCGATGGCTGGATCGAAGCGGTCGCTGCCGAAATGGCACAGGCGATCAACCACGACATCACCGAGCTGGGCCGCGCACGCATCCTGTTGTCGGGCGGCACCACGCCGGCACCGGTGTACCAGGCACTGGCCGAGCTGGACGTGCATTGGGACCGCGTTGAAGTGAGCCTGGCCGACGAGCGCTGGCTGTCGCCGCAGGATCGCGACAGCAATGCGTGGCTGGTGCGCGAGAACCTGCTCACACGTGCCGAAGGTGCGCACTTCGATCCGCTGGTGCGGATCGGCAAGCCGCTGCCGGAGTGCGTGTACACCGCCAACCTGCAGGCCCAGCACAGCCAGCGGCCAAGCCTGGTCGCACTGGGCATGGGCAATGACGGCCATACCGCCTCGCTGTTCCCGGGCTCGCGCGACCTGCAGCGCGCCCTCGAAAGCACCCTGCCGTATGCCGCGCTTGATGCCACCGGCTGCCCCGGTGCCAACCAATGGCCGCTGCGCATCACCCTTACGCCGCGCGGCCTCGGCCAGTGCCGCCAGCGCCTGCTGCTGCTGCGCGGCAAGCAGAAGCTGCAGGTGCTGCGCCAGACATTGGACAGCAACGACCCCCAGCAGTATCCGATCCTCAACGCGATCAACCTGGACGGCGCGCGCCTGCGCGTCCACTGGGCTGATTGATGTCGGCGGCGGCGCCCTGCCGTCGCCCGCCTCTCGCCACCTCGAACGCCGGTAGCCAATGAGCCTCCATCCGCAACTGCAAGCCATCACTGAGCGCGTCATCCGCCGCAGCGCCGCCTCGCGCGCCGCCTATCTGGCAGCGATCGACGCCTCGCTGCGCGATGGCCCGTTCCGCAGCCGCCTCAGCTGCGGCAATCTTGCCCACGGTTTCGCCGCCTGCGGTGGCACCGACAAGAGCCGCCTGCGCGGCGGCGTGACGGCCAATCTGGGCATCATCACCGCCTACAACGACATGCTGTCGGCGCATCAGCCGTTCGAGACCTATCCCGAACAGATCCGTGCGGTGGCTCGCGAACTGGGCGCGACCGCACAGGTTGCCGGTGCCGTGCCGGCGATGTGCGACGGCGTCACCCAGGGCCGTGGCGGCATGGAGCTGTCGCTGTTCTCGCGCGATGTCATTGCCCAGGCCACCGCGATCGGGCTCAGCCACGACATGTTCGATACCACCGTGTACCTCGGTGTGTGCGACAAGATCGTGCCGGGCCTGCTGATCGGCGCCCTCGCCTTTGGCCATCTGCCGGCGGTGTTCGTGCCGGCCGGCCCGATGACACCGGGCATTCCCAACAAGCAGAAGGCCGAAGTGCGCGAGCGCTACGCCGCCGGCGAAGCCACCCGTGAAGAACTGCTGGAAGCCGAATCGGCCTCCTACCACGGTGCGGGCACCTGCACCTTCTACGGCACTGCCAATTCCAACCAGGTGCTGCTGGAGGCGATGGGCGTGCAGCTGCCGGGCGCGTCGTTCGTCAACCCGGATACCGCGCTGCGCGATGCACTGACCCGCGAAGCCACCGAGCGCGCGCTGGACATCACCGCGCTGGGCGACGACTTCCGTCCGCTGGGCCGGATCATCGACGAGCGCGCGATCATCAACGCGATCATCGCGCTGATGGCTACCGGTGGCTCGACCAATCACACCATCCACTGGATTGCCGTGGCCCGCGCGGCCGGCATCGTACTGACCTGGGACGACTTCGACGAGCTGTCGCAGCTGATTCCGCTGCTGGCACGGGTCTATCCGAACGGCGAGGCCGACGTGAACCGCTTCGCCGCTGCCGGTGGCCCGGCGTTCGTGTTCGGTGAGCTGATCAAGGCCGGCCTGATGCATGGCGACCTGGTCAGCGTCGCCCGTGGCGGCATGGCCGACTATGCGCGCGAGCCGCAGCTGCGCGATGGCAAGCTGGTGTATCTGCCGGGCCTGGAGCGCAGCGCCGATGAAGAAGTGGTGCGCGGTGTCGACAATCCGTTCGAAAGCCAGGGCGGCCTGCGCCTGCTGCGCGGCAACCTCGGCAAGTCGCTGATCAAGCTGTCGGCGGTGAAGCCGCAGTACCGCACCATCGAAGCCCCGGCCGTGGTGGTTGATGCACCGCAGGTATTGAACAAGCTGCACGCCGGCGGCCTGCTGCCCGAGCATTTCGTAGCCGTGGTGCGTTATCAGGGCCCGCGTGCGAACGGTATGCCGGAACTGCATTCGCTGGCACCGCTGCTGGGCCTGCTGCAGAACCAGGGCCGGCGCGTGGCGCTGGTTACCGATGGCCGCCTGTCCGGCGCGTCGGGCAAGATTCCGGCCGCGATCCACGTGACCCCGGAAGCTGCACGCGGTGGTCCGTTGGGCAAGGTGCGCGAGGGCGACATCATCCGCCTGGATGGCGAAGCCGGCACGCTTGAAGTACTGGTGGACGCGGCCGAGTGGGCTGCGCGTACGCATGCGCCGAATACGGCGCCGGCCGCCAATGACCTGGGCCGCAACCTGTTCGCGATCAACCGGCGTGTGGTGGGTCCGGCGGATCAGGGCGCGATCTCGATTTCGTGTGGTCCGGCAGCGGCTGACGGTGGGCCGTGGGATTACGACGCGGAGTATGAGCTGGGGCACGATGCTGCGGCTGCGGCGGCGCCGCATGAGGCGAAGGACGCCTGAGGGTTGAAGAGCGTTGCGGGTTAGTCGCAGCGGTAAATTTCCTGGCTGAGGGCGCGGTCAGCCCCAGCCGGGACACGCCGTAAACCCATCCATGGGGGCTCGGTCGCGGCATCCATGCCGCTCACGGTCCCGTCTGGGGCTGACCGCGCCCTCCTGACACTCTCCGGCGCGTCAACGCCGCGAAGTGATCATTGAAAGCACAACAAGAGCGAAAGCAAAGGCAGAAGCAGAGCTATGGGTATCGAACAACATCAGGTGCGGGCGGCGGAGTTGCTGCATGCGGCGGGCATCCTGCCGGTGGTGACGATTCATACGCTGGACCAGGCACGTGCGGTCAGTGCGGCGTTGCTGGAAGGCGGGTTGCCGGCGATCGAGCTGACGCTGCGGACGCCGGTCGCGATGGAAGCGCTGGCGATGCTCAAGCGCGAGCTGCCGGATGTGGTGGTCGGCGCCGGTACGGTGCTGACGGTGGAGCAGATGCAGCAGTCCATCGATGCGGGCGCGGATTTCCTGGTGACCCCGGGCACGCCACCGGTGCTGGCCGATGCGCTGGCTGCGGCACCGCTGCCGGTAGTACCGGGTGCGGCGACGCCGACCGAGCTGCTGTCGCTCTACGCGCGCGGCTTCCGTGTCTGCAAGCTGTTCCCGGCCACGGCCGTGGGCGGCCTGGCCATGATCAAGGGCGTAGCCGGCCCGATTGCCGACCTCAAGCTGTGCCCGACCGGCGGCATCACCGAGAACACCGCGGCCGAATACCTCGAGCAGAAGAACGTGGTCTGCATCGGCGGCTCGTGGATGGTGCCGGGCAACTGGATCGACGCCGGCCAGTGGGACAAGGTGAGCGAAAGCGCGGCGCAGGCCGCGAAGATCGTCAAGCGCGTACGCGGCCACTGAACCACTACGGGGTCAGAGCCCTTTCCCGCCGGGAAAGGGACCCGACCCCAGTCTACGAGCGCGCACAGCGCGCGACCCGCTCCTGCCGTTCTTTTCTTCATTCCGCGGTTGCGGTGCACGGAACCTGTCCGTGGCCGGGCGGATGGGTTGCGCAGGGGCGTGAGCCGCATGGATGCGGCGACCGAGCTTACAGGGACGTACTTGCAGCGTCCCCTGCGCAGCCCATCCGCCCGGCCAACCCCATGAAACCAACCGCACAACCGCGAGGGGCTCAGCCGTTGGCCGAAACCCTTACAGCGGTCGCGCCGGATCCACCAACCCGTACTGACTGGCCATCCGCGCCAACGCGATGTTGTCGTGGATTCCCATCTTCTCGAACAACCGCGCCTTGTGCGTATTGACCGTCTTCGCGCTCAGGCTCAGACGTCGGGCGATGTCTTCCTGGCGCAGGCCCTGGGTCAGCAGCAATGCCACTTCCAGCTCACGCGGCGACAGGTTGTCGAACGGCGAGCCGTTGCCTTCCACCGTGGACAACGCCAGGTTCTGCGCGATGCTCGTGCCCAGGTAACGCCGTCCGGCGGCCACGTCACGCACCGCGCGCAGCAGTTCCTGTGCATCGCAGCCCTTGCCGATGTAACCGGCAGCGCCCGCTTCGAGCAGGCGCTTGGGCAGCGGACCGTCCTCCAGCACCGACACGATCACCACCCGCGTGCTGCGGTGGCCACGGACGATGCGCTCGGTCACTTCCATTCCGCTCACCCCGGGCAGATGCAGATCACACAGCACCACGTCCGGTTGCAGCTGGCGGATAGCGGGAAGCGCGTCTTCGCCGGTCTCGGCCTCGCCCACCACTTCAATGTCGGTTTCACTCGACAGTATCATCTTCATCCCGGTGCGGACCAACGCGTGGTCATCCACCAGGTAGACTCGAATCGTCATTCACGTACCTCTTCGAATGCGGCCAATACGGGTCAACCTAGGCAGGAGCACCTGACCACTGCAAGCGCGGATGTTGCGCAATTCCGGCGTTCTGCCTTGCGCATCACATTCTTCACGCACTGATCGTGCCCCTTGCCCTGCAGAACCCGTTACAACGAAACAACCCGTCCCTCAGGTAGACGCCCTTGGGAGGGCATCCACGTCACTCCCCTTGCGTGATCGCTTCGCTGGCCGTCGCTGGCGGCGAACCGTGCCGTCGCCATGGATGACGGCGGCTGAACATGACCAGATAGCACCCTACCACCCAAACCAGCGCGGCACACCATCCGGCCAGGATGTCGGAGGGGTAATGCACCCCCAGGTAGACCCGGGAAACGCTTACCAGCAGGCTGAACGACGGCGCCAGCAGCAGCACCGGCCAGCGCCAGCGGGTGTTCCAGGCCAGCAGCACCAGGGTGACCGCCAGGGTCATCGAGCCCATCGCGTGGCCGCTGGGGAAACTGAACGTGGATTCCGGCGCGATCGATTCCCACAGGCTGGGCCGGTCGCGCTGGAAGAAGTGCTTGCTGCCCATGTTCAGCAGCGCCGACCCGACGAAGCTCACGGCCACGAAGGTCGCTTCACGCCAACGCCGGTGCCAGGCCAGTGCACCGACAATCAGCACATCGGCCGGGATCAGGAACCACTCGTAACCCAGTTTCGACAGCAGCACGAAGATGCGGTCCAGCCACGGCGAATGCAGGCCGTGCATCTGCCACAGCAGCGGTGCATCGAAGTGGAAGGACTCGAACTCGTGCACTTCGTCGGCCAGCGCGACGAACCCGGCCAGCGGCAGCAGCACACCGGCAAACAGCAACAGCAGCCGCCAGGCATTGCGCGCCATCCAGTGGCGGAAACCGGAGGCTGGCTCCGGTGCAGCGAGGATCGTCGGCTTACCCGGCGCTTCGGACATAGGTGCGTTCAACGTAATCATCGATCAGGGCGACGAATTCCTGGGCGATGTTCTCGCCACGCAGGGTCACCTTCTTCTCGCCATCGACGAACACCGGTGCCGACGGTGCTTCGCCGGTACCCGGCAGCGAGATGCCGATGTTGGCATGCCGCGACTCACCGGGCCCGTTGACCACGCAGCCCATCACCGCCAGGGTCATGTTCTCCGCGCCGGGATGCTGGATCTTCCACAGCGGCATTTTTTCGCGCACGTGGGTCTGCACCACCTTGGCCAGTTCCTGGAAGAACTCCGAGGTGGTTCGGCCGCAGCCCGGACAGGCCGTGACCAGCGGGGTAAAGGCGCGCTGGCCGGTGGTCTGCAGCAGTTCCTGGGCGACGATCACTTCCTGCGTACGCGACTGGCCCGGTTCGGGCGTCAGCGAAATGCGGATGGTGTCGCCGATGCCTTCCTGCAGCAGCACGCTCAGCGCCGCCGCCGAGGCGACGATGCCCTTGCTGCCGATACCGGCTTCGGTCAGGCCCAGATGCAGGGCGAAGTCCGAACGCTGGGCCAGGTCGCGGTAGACCGCGATCAGTTCCTGCACGCCGCTGACCTTGGCCGAAAGGATGATGCGATCGCGCGGCAACCCCAGCTCGACGGCCTGCTCGGCCGAATCCAGCGCCGAACGGATCAGCGCCTCGCGCAGCACGCGGCCGGCGTCCCAGGGCTGTTCGCGATGGTTGTTCTCGTCCATCAGCTTCGCCGCCAGGGCCTGGTCCAGCGAGCCCCAGTTGGCGCCGATGCGCACCGGCTTGTTGTAGCGGATGGCGAACTCGATCAGCTGGGCGAACTGCAGGTCCTTCTTCTTGCCGAAGCCCACGTTGCCCGGGTTGATGCGGTACTTGGCCAGCGCTTCGGCACAGGCCGGTTCGGCGGTCAGCAGCTGATGGCCGTTGTAATGGAAGTCACCGATCAGCGGGACATCGATGCCCATCATCGCCAGCTTGTCGACGATGCGCGGGATCGCCGCGGCCGCTTCGACCGTATTGACGGTCAGGCGCACCATTTCCGAGCCGGCGCGCCAGAGCTCGGCGACCTGCTTCACGCTGGACGCCACGTCGGAGGTGTCGGTGTTGGTCATCGACTGCACCACCACCGGCTTGCCACCGCCCACGGTGACTCCACCGATCTGGACCGATTGGGTCAGGCGACGGGGCCAGGCAGTGGCATCGGAGGGGGCTGTAGGGCGGGTGACGGCGTCATGCATGCGGGCATTCTAACGCCCGCCCCGACCTTGCGGGTGTGTCGCATTCAGGCGGCAGTGCAGCTGCGGCCGATTGTCGCAGGCAGGCATCCCCGCGAACGCATACGATGGGCGCGAATGACCGGTCCCGACGCCCCGTTTCTCCGAACCCTGTGCAGCCTGCGCTGGCTGGCCGTGGCTGGCCAGGCGGCCACCATCCTGGTCGCCACCTGGGTGCTGGGACTGCCCTTGCCGCAACTGCCGTTGTGGTCGGGCGTGGCCGTGCTTGCCGTGTTCAACCTGTATACGCAGCTGCGCCCGGAGCCGGCCGATACCGCGCCACTGACTGCCTTCGGCCACATCCTGGTGGACGTGATCATCCTCACCTGGATGGTCAGCTGGAGCGGCGGCATCGCCAATCCGTTCGGCTCGCTGTTCCTGATCCTGATCGCCCTGGCCGCCTTCGCCCTGCCCCTGCGCTGGGCCCTGGCCGTGGCCAGCGCCTGCCTGCTGGGCTATGCCGCCAGCGGACTGTTCGGCCAACCGCTGCCGGCCGGCTACTTCAACGCACTGGATCTCAATCGCTGGGGCGTGATCGCCACCTTCCTGCTGTCCGCCGCGGTGGTACTGATCTTCTCCACCCGGCTGGCGATCGCCCTGCGCGAGCGCGAACTGGAACTGTCGGCGCTGCGCGAACGCTTCGCGCGCAACGAAGGCATCGTCGCGCTGGCCACGCATGCGGCCTCGGTGGCGCACGAACTGAACACGCCGCTGGCGACGATGACCCTGCTTGCCGACGACGTGGCCGAACGCAGCGAAGAGCCGGAAGTACGCGAGGACATGGAAACCCTGCGCGAGCTGCTGGTGCAGTGCCGCGAGCGCGTGCTGGCACTGGCCGCGCCGGCCTCCAACGACCGCCCCGGCCGCGCTCACTCCACGGCCCAGCAGGTGCTGGAGCAGTGGCGGCTGGTGCGCCCGACCATCGACCTGCACCGCAACGACGACGCACCGCTGCGCTTGCCGCTGGACCCGGGCGTTGGTCACCTGCTGATGGTGCTGCTGAACAACGCTGCCGATGCCGGCGAGCAGGCTGGACGACCGCGCGTCGACCTCAGCCTGCGCATCGAAGGCGACGATCTGATCGGCGAAGTACGCGACTACGGCCACGGCTTCGATGCCCGCGCCGCCGTGCTGCCGGGCAAGCTGTTCGGCAGCAGCAAGAGTGAAGGCATGGGCGTCGGGCTTGCCCTGTCCCATGCCACCATCGAACGCCTGGACGGCGAGATGTGGATGCGCCCGGCCCAAGGGGCCGGTAGCCGCGTCGGCTTCCGCCTGCCGTTGGCCCCCCGCGAGGAATGACCATGACTGCTTCTACCCTTGGCCTGCTGGTCGACGACGACGAACTCTACCTGCGCACGCTGCAGCGCAGCCTGGCCCGCAAAGGGCTGGAGACGCAGACCGCACAGGATGCCGCCAGCGCACTGGCACTGGCGCGCCAGCATCCGCCAGCGTTCGCACTGATCGATCTGAAGCTGGGCAGCGATTCCGGCCTGGCGCTGATCCAGCCGCTGCGCGCGCTGCGTGCGGACATGCGGATCCTGCTGGTGACCGGCTATGCCAGCATCGCCACCGCAGTGGAAGCGATCAAGCTGGGTGCGGACGACTACCTGCCCAAGCCCTCGACGGTGCCCATGATCCTGCGCGCGCTGGGCGAGGAAGACGACGGCCCCGCTGATGACGGCGAGATGGAAGTGCCCGATGCAATGACCCCGATCAGCCGCCTGCAGTGGGAGCACATCCAGCAGGCGATGCATGAAACCGGCGGCAACGTGTCGGCGGCCGCGCGCCTGCTCGGCATGCACCGGCGTTCGCTGCAGCGCAAGCTGGCCAAGCGGCCGAGCCCGGAGCGCGATCCGAGCCGGTAACGCGGCGTCGTATCCGCCGGGCATGGCCCGGCGCTACCGGGGTAACGAAGGGTAGCGCCGGGCCATGCCCGGCGGCATTCCCCGCCCGCGTCAGCCCTTCAGCTGGGCCAACAGCTCACGGGTCAGCGGGTCGTTGACCTCGACGTCCTCGCCCTGCAGAGCGGGCAGCAGGCCACTGGCCAACTGCTTGCCCAGCTCGACACCGAACTGGTCGAAGGCGTTGATGTTCCAGATCACCGACTGCACGTACACGGCGTGCTCGTACATCGCGATCAAGGCGCCCAGCGCCTGCGGGGTGAGCGCGTCGAGCAGGATCATGGTGCTCGGGCGGCCGCCCGGATAGTCGCGGTGCGGATCATCGCTGCCCTGGCCGTTGGCCAGTGCTTCGGTCTGCGCCAGCAGGTTGGCCATCAGCGCCTGGTGGTTGACCGTATACGGATCGTCGTTGTGCACGCAGCCGATGAAATCGGCCGGAATGATGCTGGTGCCCTGGTGCAGGGCCTGGAAGAAGCTGTGCTGCACATCGGTGCCGGCACCGCCCCACCACACCGGCACGGTGTCGGTGGTGACCGGCTGGCCATCGCGCTGCACGCGCTTGCCCAGGCTTTCCATCACCAGCTGCTGCAGGTAGGCCGGCAGCAGCGCCAGGCGCTGATCGTAGGTCATCACCGCATGCGTGGCAGAGCCCAGCAGATTGCGGTTCCAGATGTCGGTCAGGCCGTGCAGCACCGGCAGGTTGCGCTCCAGCGGCGCGTCCAGTGCATGCGCATCCATCTGCGCGGCACCTTCCAGCAACTGCTCGAAGCGCTCGAAGCCGATGGCCAGTGCGATCGGGAAACCAACGGCCGACCACAGCGAATAGCGGCCGCCCACCCAGTCCCACATCGGCAGCACACGATCGGCGGCAATGGCGAAGGCCTTGGCGGCGCGTTCCGGATTGGCGCTGACCGCGTACAGGCGCTCGCTGCCACCCAGCCAATCGTGCAGGATCTGGCCGTTGAGCAGGGTTTCCTGGGTACCGAAGGTCTTGGAAATGAGGATGCCAGCGGTCCTCGCCGGATCCAGCGTGGCCAGCGTGCGCTGCATGGCGGCGCCGTCCACGTTCGACACGAAATGCACGCGCAGGCGTGCACCAGTGACCGGACGCAGCGCGTCGGCGACCAGGCGCGGGCCCAGATCGGAACCGCCGATGCCGACACTGACCACATCGGTCACGCCGCTGTCTTCCAGCGCGCGCACCAGCTCGCCCATGCGCTGGCGGATGCCGCGCGCGGTGGCATAGGCCTCGGCCGCCACCGGCGCATCGACCACATCACCACGCAGCGCGGTGTGCAGCGCAGCGCGGCCTTCGGTCAGGTTGACCTGCTCGCCACGGAACAGGCGCGTGATGGCGCCGCCGACATCACGTTCGGCAGCCAGCGCCAACAGCGCCTGCAACGCCGCGGCATCGTATTTCTGCCGGGCGAAGTTGACATACAACGGACCGACCCGCAGCGCCAGATCCTGTACACGACCGGGTTCGGCGGCGAGCAGGTTGGGAATGCTTGCGCCCTTCAGGCGCTGGGCGTGGGAATGCAGCGAGTCGAATCCGTTGTTCGTTGTCATGCGGCCTGGGTCGGGATCGTGTCGTTGGTGTGGGAGATCTGGTTGTTGCCATCAACGTACACCAGCTTCGGCTTGAAGCTGTCGGCTTCCTGCTCGGTCATGCTGGCGAAGGCGGCAATGATGATGATGTCACCGACCTGCACGTGGCGCGCGGCGCCACCGTTGAGCGAGACGATGCCGCTGCCGGCTTCGGCGCGGATCGCATAGGTCGAGAAGCGCGCACCGTTGGTCACGTCCCAGATGTGCACCTGCTCGAATTCACGGATGCCAGTGGCGGCCAGCAGGTTGTCATCGATGGCGATCGAGCCTTCGTAGTTCAGCTCGGAATGGGTGACGGTGGCGCGGTGGATCTTGGTCTTGAGCAGGGACAGGTGCATGGGGGCGCTGCAACGGCAAAGGAAAGAGCGGATTCTAGCACCCGCTTGGCCATCATCAGGGGGCTGGGACGGGACACTGAAGACCGTTCAGGCGCCCTCGACCGGTAGCGCTGACGGGGCATGCCCGCAGGCGCCCTGCAGTGATAGGCCGAACACCGTATGGAAGGCCAGCCCGGCGACCAGGCCGAAGCCGCCCGCGGCCAGCACCGACAGGCCGTAGCTGATCACGTCGAAGGTATCGACATAGCGCAGGCGCTGCAGCAGCGGACCATTGTCCGCGCCCGGCCAGGCACAGGTCGCCATGGCCAGCGCGCCCAGACCGAACCCCACGAGCAGGAAGGCGGTCCGGCGCAGACGCCGCTGGGACTGCAGGATCAGCGCCATCGGCAGCAACACCGCGATGGCGTTGCACACGCCCAGCACGAACATCAGCGCACCGCCGGTGAGTGCCGGTACGGGCGTACGCGCGAAGTCGAGCGCGAACAACAGGCCGCCCATCAGCTGGGCAGGCACCATGCCGGCGGCCAGTACCGCCAGGATCGAGGCCCGGGCAAGACGGCCGGTAGTGGTGGGGGTATTCATTTCCGGTCTCCCGTCCATGGGAAGGTGAGAGGCGCCCACTACGGGCGCCCCTGAGCCGCATGCGGCTCAGAACTCCAGGTTGTCGATCAGCCGGGTGGTGCCCAGGCGGGCAGCGATCAGGGCCACGCGGCCACCGCCGTCGAAGCTCGGTTCGGCCAGCTCCGGGGTGCGCAGCACCGCGTAATCCACCTGGAAGCCGGCCGCCTGCAGCGCAGCGACGGCGTCGGCCTCGATGCGTTCACGGCCGTGCCCGGCGACATAACCTTCGCGCATGCCCAGCAGGGTGCGATGAAGGGTGGTCGCCAACGGGCGCTGCTCGGCGCTGAGGTACTGGTTGCGCGAGCTCTTGGCCAGGCCATCCTCATCCCGCACGATCTCGGCACCGACGATCTGGATCGGGAACGACAGCTCGGCCACCATCTGCTTGATGACCGCCAGCTGCTGGTAGTCCTTGCGACCGAACACGGCCACGTCCGGCTGCACCTGCAGGAACAGCCGCGCCACCACCGTACACACGCCATCGAAATGGCCCGGGCGGCTGGCGCCTTCCAGCACTTCACTGACGCCGGGCGCATGCATCTGCGTGGTCTTGTCCACGCCCAGCGGGTACATCGCTTCGACGCTGGGTAGCCACACTGCATCGCAGCCTACCTGCTCCAGCCCGGCCACATCGGCTTCGGGGGTGCGCGGATAGCGGCTGAAATCCTCGTTCGGCCCGAACTGCGTCGGGTTGACGAAGATGCTGGCCACCACCTTGTCGGCGTACTGCTTTGCCAGGGTGATCAGCGCGTGGTGCCCGCCATGCAGGTTGCCCATGGTCGGCACCAGCGCGACGCGCAGGCCCTCGCCCTTCCACTGCGCGATCTGCGCGCGCAGTGCACCGAGTTCGTTGAAGGTCTGGATCATTGGGCGTACGCGTGCTCTTCGTCGGGGAAGCTGCCATCGCGCACGGCATCGGCGTAGGCACGGGTGGCACCGGCCACCGAGCCACCTTCGGCCAGGAAGTCCTTGACGAACTTCGGACGACGGTGGCCGCTGTCCAGGCCGAGGAAGTCGTGCAGCACCAGCACCTGGCCGTCGCACTGCGGGCCAGCACCGATACCGATGGTGGGCACGGGAACGGCAGCGGTGACGGCAGCGGCAACCGGCGTCGGCACGCATTCGAGCACCATGATGCTCGCGCCCGCCTCGGCAACCGCCTTGGCGTCGTCCACCAGCTGGCGCGCGGCATCGCCACGGCCCTGGATCTTGAAGCCACCCAGGCGCAGCACCGACTGCGGGGTCAGGCCCAGATGCGAGCAGACCGGGATCTCGCGCTCGACCAGGTAACGGATGATGTCGACCTTGAAGCCGGCACCTTCGATCTTGACCATCTCCGCGCCTGCCTGCAGCAGCTGCAGCGAAGCATCCAGCGCGCGTTCCGGGGTGGCATCGGCACCGAACGGCAGGTCGGCGATCAGCAGCGCACGCTGCAGCACGCGGGCGACCGCGCGGGTGTGGTAGACCATGTCGGCCACGGTCACCGGCAGGGTCGAATCGTGACCCTGCACGACCATGCCCAGCGAATCGCCGATCAGGATCAGGTCGACGCCATTGGCATCGAAGGTGCGGGCGAAGCCTGCGTCGTAGGCGGTCAACATGACCAGCTTCTGGCCATTGCGCTTGGCCTCGGCCAGGGCGGGAACGGTCCAGGGCTTGCTGTCTGCGTGGGTGCTCATGTGCTGATAACCGGGGGAGATAACCCGGGCATTATCACCCTAACGGCGCGATCCCGCAGGCATCCACCCGCATCACTGCATCCCGCACGCGACCATGGCCGGGAATGGCCAGATCAGCGGCGATTTCGGCCAAAGGCACCAACACGAACGCACGCTCGTGCAGGTAGGGATGCGGCACTTTCAGCTCGGGCAGGTCCAACACCTGCTCGCCGAACAGCAGCAGGTCCAGATCCAGCGCACGCGGGCCCCAGTGCACGGCAGGGTCGCGCACGCGGCCGAAGCGCTGCTCCAGCGCGAGCATGGCCTGCAGCAGTGCGACAGCGGAAAGATCAGTGTCGACCGAGGCCACTGCATTGACGAAGGGTGGCTGGTCCTCGTTTCCCCATGCAGGCGTCGCGTACAACCGCGACGCCTGCGTCAGCCGGGTTCCGGGCAGTTCGCCCAGCGCGGCGATGGCCGCGCGGACGGTGTTGGCTGCGTCGCCAAGATTGGCGCCCAGCCCGATCCAGGCAGCGGTCATCGATTACTCGGCGGCACCGGCAGCTGCACCGTCCGGGCGACGACGGCGACGACGGCGCTTGCGCGGCGCCCCACCCTCCTCATCGCCGGCCTCGCTGTGCAGCGAATCCAGCGACGAATCCAGCTCATGCCCGGACTGGGCCTGCGCTTCGCGCCAGAACGCGACGTCGGCTTCGTGCTCTGCCGAGGCCACCTGGCGCAGGGACAGGAAATCGAAGGCCGCACGGAAACGGGGGTGGCTGAGCGTGCGCATCACGCGCTTGCGCTGACGCGAACTGAAGCGCGCCTGCAGCAGCCAGATTTCCTGCATCGGCAGCGAGAATCGGCGCGGCAATGCGATGGTGCTCAACTGCTGCACGGTGACGCGGTCAGCGGCGCGACGCTGCGCCTCTTCCGGCGCCACGCCCTGCTTGAGCAGGGTTGCCTGCGCGCGGCAATAGGCCGGCCACAGCAACAGCGCGAACAGGAACGCCGGCGACACGGGCTCGTCATTGGCCACGCGTGCATCGGTGTTGGCCAGGCCCTCGACCACCATGCGGCGCAGCGCACCGGTACGGTTCGACTTCAGCGCCTTGGCGCTTTCCGGGAACAACACATCGAACAGGCCATAGCGCTCCAGTCCTTCAAAGCTGGCCACGCCGTGCCCGGACAGGAACAGCTTCAGGACTTCCTCGAACAGGCGCGCCGGTGCGGCTTCGTTGAGCAGGCCGGCCAGCTGCGGGATCGGTGCAGCGGTGCCCTCTTCGATCTGGAAGCCGAGCTTGGCCGCCAGGCGGACCGCACGCAGCATGCGCACCGGGTCTTCCTGGTAGCGCTGCACCGGGTCGCCGATGAGCTTCATCAGGCGTGCCTGCACGTCTTCGAAGCCGCCGGTGTAGTCACGCACCGAGAAGTCCTCGATGGCGTAGTACAGGGCATTGCAGGTGAAGTCGCGGCGGATGGCGTCGTCTTCGATGCTGCCGTACACGTTGTCGCGCACGAGCATGCCGTTTTCCATCTCGCGGTCGCCGCTGCCGTCATCGATGTTGGCACGGAACGTGGCGACTTCGATGATCTCGCGGCCGAACACAACATGGGCCAGGCGGAAACGGCGGCCGATCAGGCGGCAGTTGCGGAACAACTGCTTGACCTGTTCGGGCGTGGCATCGGTGGCCACGTCGAAATCCTTGGGTTGGCCATTGACCAGCAGATCGCGCACCGCGCCGCCGACAAGGTAGGCGCCGAAGCCGGCATCGCGCAGTCGATAAAGCACGCGCAAAGCGTTCGGGCTGATGTCCTTGCGGGAGATCGTGTGCTGGTCGCGCGGGATGACGCGCAGGCTGAACGGTGATGTAGCAGAGGAAATGATGTTGGCGCTTCCGGTTGAAGTTTCGGGATTGCCCAATGGCATCGAGGTGCATATACTAGCGCTCCTGCACCGGCAGCGACACACTGCTCCCTTCGTCTAGTGGTTAGGACGTGGCCCTCTCAAGGCTAAAACAGGGGTTCGAGTCCCCTAGGGAGCACCAGTCGCCGCAGCAGGAACCGAAAAAGCCCGCCTTGTGCGGGCTTTTCTGTTTTCCGCAATCGTGTCATCGACGGGGCTGGTCGCTTGAGCGCCTCCCTGCTATCGGCTTGAGCCGGCGGGGTCACCCAGGGCAGGACACGCCGTGAACCCATCCATGGGGTCTCGATGGCGCCATCCATGGCGCCAACGGTCCTGCCCTGGGTGACCCCACCGACTCTGGACGGTTTCCCGCGAGCCGCGGCAGCAACCGACCAGCGCTTCGCCGCGTCCGCACGCACCATGAAACTGTCAGGAGGGGGCAGGCCGCCCTCTCCAGGACCGTTGGCGCCATGGATGGCGCCATCGAGCACCATGGAGGGGATTTTGCGTGTCCTGGAGAGGGCGGCCTGCCCCCTCCCCCACGTAGCAGGGAGGCGCGAACGGATCGCTCCGAAGCCGAAGCGCGTCAGCCTTCCATCTGCTCCAGCTCTTTGCCCTTGGTCTCGCGCACGTAGCGGACGACGAAGATGATCGAGAGGATCGCGGCAACGGTGTAGATGCCGTACGCACCGGCCAGGCCGATGCCGGCCAGCAGCATCGGGAAGGTCACGGTGATCGCGAAATTCGACGTCCACTGCGCCGCACCGGCCACGGCCAACGCCGGGCCGCGGATCTGGTTCGGGAACATCTCGCCCAGCATCACCCACATCACCGGGCCCCAGGACATGTTGAAGAACACCACGTAGACGTTGGCCGCTACCAGCGCCAACCGACCCATGCCGTCGGAGACCTGCAGGCGACCATCGGCCAGACTGCCGCTGGCGAAGGCCACCACCATCAGCACCAGCGCCACCGACATGCCGACCGAACCGACCCACAGCAGCGGCTTGCGGCCGATGCGATCGATCAGCACCACCGTCAGCAGGCAGGCGCCGATGCTCAGCGCACCCGACAATACGTTGATCAGCAGCGCGTCGCTTTCCGAAAAACCCACCGCCTGCCACAACACGGCGCCGTAATAGAACACCACATTGATGCCGACCAGCTGCTGGAACATCGCCAGGCCGATGCCGACCCAGACGATGGGGCGCAGCTTGCCGGTAGCCTTGTTGAGCAGGTCACCGAAACGCGGCTTGTGCTGGTCCTGGGCCAGGCTCGCTTCGATCTCGGCCTGCTTGTTCGCCGCGGCACGCTCACCGTACAACCGGCCAAGCACCGCCCTCGCCTGCGCCTGCCGGCCCTTCATCACCAGGAAGCGCGGGCTTTCCGGGATCACCAGCAACAGCAGCAGGAACAGCAGCGACGGCAGTGCCTGCATCCAGAACATCCAGCGCCATGCCTCCTGCCCCAGCCAGAGCGGCTCGGTCGAGGCGCCCGCGGCCCGGGCCAGCAGATAGTTGCTGAGGAACGCCGCGAACAGGCCACAGATGATCGCCATCTGCTGCACGGTCGCCAGCCGGCCGCGATAGCGCGCCGACGCGACTTCGGCGATGTAGGCCGGTGACATCACGCTGGCCGCACCGACGGCGAATCCGCCGAGCACGCGCGCACAGACGAACAACCAGGACGCATGTGCGGCGCCGGCACCCAGCGCCGACACCAGAAACAACACGGCCGCCCCGATCAGCACGCCACGACGTCCCAGCCGATCACCCAGCCAGCCGGCCGCGAACGCGCCGATTGCGCACCCCAGCAGCATCGAGGCCACCTCGAAGCCGAGCGCGGCTTCGCTGGAGTTGAAGGCCTGGCGCAGACCGTCGACGGTGCCATTGATGACGCCACTGTCGAAACCGAACAGGAAACCACCAAGAGTGGCGGCGCAACTGATCAGGACGATGAAGGCCGTGTTCTCACCGCCATTGGAGGCGGCACCGGGCTGGACTGGCGACATGAAGGATCCTGCAAGGAAGGGGGCCGACCGAAGCGGGCCGGCGGCCTTGGCAGCGTCGCACAGGGCGGGCATGCCGCCAAATGGGCATTCCTGGTACCAATCCGCCCCACTTTCACACGGCAACCGACACCGGGGCCCAACCTGTTCTAGAATTGGCAGGTTCAGTAAGCGATCCGCCCCCTACCCATGCCCTTTGTCGTCACCGAAAACTGCATCAAGTGCAAACACACCGATTGCGTGGAAGTGTGCCCCGTGGATTGCTTCCACGAAGGCCCGAACTTCCTGGTGATCGACCCGGACGAGTGCATTGACTGCACCCTCTGCGAACCCGAGTGCCCGGTCAACGCGATCTTCCCGGAAGACGATGTTCCCGCTGGTCAGGAAGGTTTCGTCGCCCTCAATGCAGAACTGGCGAAGGAGTGGCCGGTACTGACCGTGCGCAAGGACCCGCCGGCCGATGCCGGTGAGTGGGACGGCAAGCCCGACAAGCTGAAGCTGCTGGAGCGCTGAGGCGCCGGCAACGCTGCTTTGGTAGCTGCCAACCTTGGTTGGCACACAAGCGCCGGCCAAGGCCGGTCTCTACCACGGCAGGTACCAACCGGCTGGCAATGAAAAGGGCGCCCAAGGCGCCCTTTCCCGTTCTTGGTAGCTGCCAACCTTGGTTGGCACAAAGCGCCGACCAAGGTCGGCCTCTACCACGGCAGGCACGAACCCGCAGGTCCGTACCCACCGGACCGGCCATTACGGGGCCAGCTTCGCCTTCAGTGCGGCAATCAGCTTCACCGGCGCTGCGGCGGTAGCCGGCAGGCCACGCGGGTCGACTGCGGAGATATACGCACCGGCGTCGACGGCGACCACGCGGACCAGGAAGTTGCTGCCTTCATAGGCCACGTCGTACGAGCCCAGCAGCTGCGCGCGGGTGGCGATGGTCAGGCCTTCCACGCCTTCCAGCGCGGTACCGACCTTGGCGAAGGCGTCTTCCTTGCTGCCGGCAACAGTGAAGCCGGTGGCGCTGACCGCCGGAGCGGCGGCGGCCGGAGCGGCCGGCTTGGTCGCCGAGCTCAGGGTCGGCACCTGGTTGTTGCCGGCGCCTGCCGGCAGGTTCAGGTCCGGCGGCACTTCCAGCGGACGCACTTCCGGGGCCAAGGCATAGTCACCTTTGACGCCACGCTTGAAACAACCGGTGGTGCCGGCGGCGACAGCTACAGCAAGCAGGGCGTAGGACAGCACGCGGACGGCGGAAACGGATTGGCGCATGTGAATCTCCTGGATCAGACCAAGACGGAAGGTCAGTGGCTGGAAAGGGCTTCGAGGGCGGCGATATCGCCGGCGAGATGGTCGGCGGCAGGCGTGTGTGCTGCCGAAAGCGGCAGCAGCGGCAGGCGCAGATCGTGACCGATGCCGATCCGACGCAACAGCGCCTTGACCGGAATCGGGTTGGATTCGACACCGCAGAAGTCGTGGAACGGCTGCAGGCGCGCATCCCAGGATTCAACGGCTTCATGGTCATGGGCAGCAGCCAGGTCGCACATCCGGCGGTAGGCGCCGGGCAGCACGTTGGAGCCGACCGAGATCAGGCCGTCCATGCCGGCCTGGATCGAACGTGCGGCAGTGCCGTCATCACCGGTGAGCACGGCGAAGGTCGCGCTGCGCAGGTCCAGCAGCGCGCGCACGCGGCCGGTATCACCCACCGCTTCCTTGATGCCGACGATGTTCGGATGGCTGGCGAGCTCGGCCACGGTCTCCGGCAGCATGTCGCAACCGGTACGGCCGGGGACGTTGTACAGCACCACCGGCAATCCGGCCTGGTCAGCCACCGCGCGGTAATGCGCGATCAGGCCGGCCTGGGTCGGCCGCACGTACGGCGGGGTGACCACCAGCGCGTGGGTGGCACCGAGCGCGGCGGCGCGGCGGGTCTGCTCGATGGTCTTGGCGGTGCCGGACAGGCCGGTGCCGGCCAGGACCGGAACGCGGCCGGCGATGCGCTCGACCGCGCTGGCCAGCAGCTGGTCGTACTCCGCATCGGACAGGGTGGCTGCCTCGCCGGTGGAGCCGGCAACGACAACGCCTTGGACGCCGCCCTCCAGCTGCAGGTGCAGCAGGCGCTGCCAACCGTCGGGGTCGAGTGCGCCGTCGGCCCGGAAGGGGGTCGCCAGCGCGGTGATGAGGCCGGAAAGGGACAAGGACGTGCTGCTCTTGGCTGGGGAGGGAAAACGCCCGCCACGAAAGGCCGGGGGCGATCTGAATGTTACTTGCGGCGCGAAAGCACGGGCAAGTATGCTGGACACCGGTGGATCCCCGCCTCTGGCGGGCATTCAGACTAACGCATGCATTACCCGGAATCGCCTTGACCGACACCACCCCGCGCCCAGCGCCGAGCGAAAACCACCTCCTGATCAACGCCTATACGACGCATCCGGAGTCCCCCCTGTTGTCCGTCACCCGCCGCATCGCCGACAGCGGGTGCAATCTGGTGGATGCACGTCTGGCCACCGTGGGCCGTGATGTCTCGGTGACCGCACTGGCCACCGGCTCCTGGGATTCGGTCGCCAAGCTGGAAGCGATGCTGACCCGGCTCGAACGCGAGGAAGGCCTGAAGCTGGTCTGGTATCGCACCGAAGCCAAGCAGGCGCAGTCCAACCTGCTGCCGTACATCGTCGAGGTGATCGCCGCCGACAAGCCGGGCATCCTGTTCCAGCTGGCTGATTTCTTCGATCGCCAGGGCATCACCATCGAAACCCTGCAGAGCACGCGTTACCGCGCCATGCAGACCGGTGCGGAAATGTTCAGCGCACAGGTCACCATCGGCGTGCCGGCCAACATGCACATCGCTGCCCTGCGCGACGATTTCCTCGAGTTCTGCGACCACTTGAACCTGGACGCGATCATGGACCCGATGAAGTTCTGATTGAAACCCGGATTTTTCGCGCGCTCCTCACGGGCGCGTGGCGTTTCATGCAATTGTCGTAGAAAGAACCCAGGCTCGACAGAAGGACCTCATGAATAACGGCGATACCCTGGACAGCACCACCCTCTCCCTGCCGCTGGCGCTGTCCGGCGGCGCCCAGGCCACCCTCGGCGATTACGCCGGCCAGTGGCTGGTGTTGTACTTCTACCCCAAGGACAGCACCCCGGGCTGCACCACCGAGGGCATCGACTTCAACGCACTGCTGCCCGACTTCAGGAAGGCAGGCGCAGTCGTGCTTGGCGTCTCCCGCGACTCGGTGAAGTCCCACGACAACTTCTGTGCCAAGCAGGGCTTCGCGTTCCCGCTGGTCAGTGATGCCGACGAAGCGCTGTGCACCGCCTTCGACGTCATCAAGATGAAGAACATGTACGGCAAACAGGTACGTGGCATCGAGCGCAGCACCTTCCTGATTTCCCCCGACAGCCGCATCGTGCAGTCATGGCGCAAGGTCAAGGTCGCCGGCCATGCCGACGCCGTGCTTGCCGAACTGAAGGCCCATCCGTCCAAGTGAGTCCCATCGCCCACTTTGTCCGCCACCACCCTGCCCTGCAGCAGGTCGTGGTGGTTTTTCCCTGTCCGTAACCAGGAACCGATGATGACCCGAGGCAAGCGCATCTACGTGCTGGATACCAACGTGCTGATGCACGATCCCACCGCGCTGTTCAAATTCGAGGAGCACGATGTCTACCTGCCCATGCAGGTGATCGAGGAGCTGGACAACGGCAAGAAGGGCACGACCGAAGCGAGCCGCAATGCGCGCCAGGTCAGCCGCTTCCTCAACGAGCTGGTGCAGGCTTCGGGCCTGGACAACCTGGCCGAGGGCATTCCGCTGCAGCGGCCGCAGGGCCTGCAGCTGCGCGGCAAACAGAGCGTGGGCAAGCTGCGCTTCCAGACCAGTCATTTCGACGCGGGCAAGAGCTTTGGCAAGGTCATCCCGGACAACGCCATCCTCGGCGCGATCCTGGCGCTGAAGGAAGAAACGCCTGAAATCCCGGTGGTGTTCGTCTCCAAGGACATCAACCTGCGGATCAAGGCGGCCATCGCCGGCATCGTTTCGGAAGACTACGAGAACGACCGTGCGCTGGACGATTTCAGCCTGCTCTACACCGGCGCCACCGAGCTGCCGGAAGACTTCTGGAAGCGCCACGGCGAGGATCTGCGCAGCTGGAGCGACAAGGGCCGCACCCATTACGAAATCCTCGCCCAGGAGGGTGAGGAGTGGTACCCGAACCAGTACGTCTACCTGCCGGGCGAAGATGAAGTCGAACTGCGTGTCAGCAAGATCGTCGGCGATGGCAAGGTGGTGCTGTCGCTGGTCGATGACTTCCGCCATGGCAGCCACGCCGTGTGGGGCATCAGCGCGCGCAACCGCGAACAGAACTTCGCGCTCAACGCACTGATGGACCCGGAAATCGACTTCGTCACCCTGCTCGGCACCGCCGGCACCGGCAAGACCCTGCTGGCGCTGGCCGCCGGCCTGGCGCAGACGATGGACCAGCAGCGCTACCGCGAGATCATCATGACCCGCGCCACGGTCAGCGTCGGCGAGGACATCGGCTTCCTGCCCGGCACCGAGGAAGAGAAGATGACGCCGTGGATGGGCGCGTTGACCGACAACCTGGAAGTACTGACGCACAACCAGGAAGGCGGCACCTGGGGCCGCCAGGCGACCAACGACCTGCTCGCCAGCCGTATCAAGATCCGTTCGATGAACTTCATGCGCGGCCGTACGTTCCTGTCGCGTTACCTGATCCTGGACGAGGCGCAGAACCTCACGCCCAAGCAGATGAAGACGTTGATCACCCGTGCCGGCCCCGGCACCAAGATCGTCTGCCTCGGCAACGTCGAACAGATCGATACCCCGTACCTGACCGAGACCACGTCGGGCCTGACCTATGCGGTGGACCGCTTCAAGAACTGGCCACACAGCGCGCATATCACGCTGCGTCGCGGTGAACGCTCGCGGCTGGCCGATTACGCGTCGGAGGTGTTGTGAACCGTTGCACCCGCCTGCTGCTGCCATCGATGGCGGTCGCCATCACCACGCTGCTCGGTGCCTGCGCGACCACGCAGGGACCGGCCAGCGTGCCGACCACCGAACGCAGTGGCCAATCCTGGGTGGTCACCCGCCCGATCATCGCCGCGCAGGTGCTCGACACCTGCTCGCGACCCAGCCCCGGCCGCGAGGCCGGGCGCGTCAGCGGCTACTGGGCACCGAGCCGGCAGCAGGTGGACCAGCTGGAAGCGAAGCTGCCAGCGCTGGAAGCGCAGGTGCCGCACGTCATGGATTTCGACCGCCAGTACGTCGGCATCGAGCTGGACGGAAAGCAGGTGATCTACATCAACGCGTTCCATCTGCCTGAAGACAACAGTCTGCGACCCGCCCGCGAAGCGGTGCGGGTCTGCGATGGTGGCGCGCAGTTCTGGGGCGCGGTCTTCGATCCGGCCAACGGCACCTTCAACGAGCTGCAGTTCAACGGCGGCTTCGGCGGGCCCTGAGGGCCTGCCATGGGAATCCGCCTGCCCACCTGGGTCTGGATCGGCGCGGTCGCGCTGTCGTGCGTGGCCGGCATGGTCAATGTGGTCGGCTTCCTTGGTTTTGAACACCAGGCGGTCAGCCACATGACCGGCAGCACCAGCCAGCTCGGCATGGCGTTGGCGCAGGGGGATTGGCGCGCGGTCGGGCACCTGTGGGGTCTGCTGATCGCGTTTTCATTGGGCGCGATGGTCAGCGGGCTGCTGATCCAGGACAGCGCACTGCAGCTCGGCCGCCGCTACGGCGTAGCGCTGGCGTTGGAATCACTGCTGCTGCTGGCGGCCATTCCGCTGTTCAAGCAGCATCAGATATGGGGCGCACTGGCAGCCGCGATGGCCTGTGGACTGCAGAACGCGATGGCCACCACCTTCAGTGGTGCCGTCGTACGCACCACCCATCTCAGCGGCATGTTCACCGACCTCGGCATCGGCCTCGGCCACCTGCTGCGCGGACTGCCGCTGCAGATACGACGCCTGACCCTGAGCGGCCTGATCATCAGCGGCTTCCTCGCCGGCGGCGTCATCGGCGCCTGGCTGTTCGTGCGCTGGCAGTACGACGCCCTGCTCGCCCCTGCCCTGCTGACCGGACTGACCGGCCTCGGCTATGTGTCCTACCAGCAGTGGGCACGCTGGCGGCGCTGAGCATGGCGTCATCCACACATGGCGTGGATCTACGTTGTCCCTCCGATCATTTCCGCGATATCCACGCATGGCGCGGATCTACTGACCGTCACCGGGAAGCTGTCGAAGGCGGGGCGGTGTTGGATTGCGTGGTGTCCGCGCCATGGATGGCGCGGGCAAGCCTACAGGGACGTACTTGCGGCGTCCCCGCAATCCGACACCGCCCCGCCTCCCGCGCAGAAATCCAGAGCCGCTGTTGCTGTTGCCCCGGCTTCTGCGGGTGCCGGGCGCCGCCCGGCCGGCACTACCCCCACACTGGGCAGCACGGCACAATCACTGCATGAGCCCGACCACCCCCGTTTCCGCCCTGACCATCGCCGGCTCCGATTCCGGCGGCGGCGCCGGCATCCAGGCCGACCTGAAGGCCTTCGCCGCGCATCGCGTGCACGGCCTGTCGGTGATCGCCGCACTGACCGCGCAGAACACCCGCGGCGTCAGCGCCGTGCACGTGCCGCCAGTCCACTTCCTGCGCGCGCAGATCGAGGCCTGCTTCGACGACTTCGATATCCACGCAGTGAAGCTGGGCATGCTGGCCAACGCCGAGGTGATCCACGCCGTGGCCGATGCACTGGAACGACATCGACCACCGCACGTAGTGCTGGACCCGGTGATGGTCGCCACCAGCGGCGCTCGCCTGCTGGAGGACAGCGCGCTGCAGGCAATGCGCGAACGGCTGCTGCCACTGGCCACCCTGGTCACCCCCAATGCACCGGAAGCGGAGCTGCTGGTCGGCCGCAGCATCGCCAATGGCAACGACGCAGAGCAGGCCGCCGCCTCACTCCTTGATCTGGGCGCCGGTGCGGTGCTGCTGAAGGGCGGTCACCTGCACGAAGGCAACCGCGTGGTCGACCGTTACTTCGATGGCGTCAGCAGCGAAGAGTTCATCCATGCCCGCCTGCCATTGGATGCGCACGGCACGGGCTGCACGCTGGCCTCGGCCATCGCCGCGCAGCTGTGCAACGGGCTGAGCCTGGCCAATGCCTGCGAAGCCGGCATCGACTACGTGGCGCGCGGGCTGCAGCAGGGCTATGCGCCCGGCCGCAGTGAGGTGCTGGTACTCGACCACTTCGGCGCGGCACCGCACGCATGAGCGATTCGCCACGCGTACTCGCCGTGGACAGCGGCGATGGCCACCGTTACGAGGTCATCGCCTGCGTGCCTGCACAGCCGCTGGCACGGCTGTTGTGGCTGCCGGCGCTGGGCGTGGCCGCTCGCCACTACCTGCCGCTGGCGCAGGCACTGGCAGCCAGCGGCGTGGCGGTCTACCTGCACGAATGGCGCGGCAATGGCAGCAGTTCGCTGCGCCCATCACGCACCCAGGATTGGGGCTACAGACAGATTCTCGACCACGACCTGCCGGCCAGTCAGGCCCTGCTCGCCGCTGACGACAACGCGCAGGACGTGCTGCCCTGGATCATCGGTGGTCACAGCCTGGGCGGTCAGCTGGCCTGCGTGCATGCCGGGCGCCAGCCACAGGCATTCGATCGATTGTGGCTGGCCGCCAGCGGTACACCGTTCTGGCGCACGTTCCCGCCACCACGCGGCTGGTTGCTGCCGCTGATCTATCGCTTCCTGCCATGGATCGCACGGCGTCAGGGCGTGCTGCACGGGCGCCGGCTGGGCTTCGGCGGCACCGAAGCACGTGGATTGATCGCCGACTGGTCACGTGTAGGGCTGAACAATCACTACGCAGCTGTGGGCATGGACGAGGACCTCGATGCGCAGATGGCGCGTGTGCATGGCAGTGCTCAGGCGGTGCTGATGGAAAGCGATTGGCTGGCGCCCATCGGATCAATGCAGGCGCTGCTGGCGAAACTGCCGAATGTCGCCTCGCAGCTGCGCGTGCTTTCTGCGCAGGAGCTGGGCACGCGAGCCGACCACTTCGCGTGGATGAAACACCCGGAGGCTGTCGCAGAGGCGTTTTTCATTCAGTTGGGTGAAAATTTTCACAAAAGCGTTGACGACTCGCGCCGACATCCGCATAATTCCGCTCCTGTCGCAGGGCGCCCGTAGCTCAGTTGGATAGAGTACCTGGCTACGAACCAGGCGGTCGGGAGTTCGAATCTCTCCGGGCGCACCACTCGACAGACCTTCAGCATCCGCCGCTGGAAGTGCAGTAAAATAGAGAAGTAAGTTGATTGTGTACCGCGCGCCCGTAGCTCAGTTGGATAGAGTACCTGGCTACGAACCAGGCGGTCGGGAGTTCGAATCTCTCCGGGCGCACCACACACGATCAACACAACAAGTTTATGTAATTGGCGCCCGTAGCTCAGTTGGATAGAGTACCTGGCTACGAACCAGGCGGTCGGGAGTTCGAATCTCTCCGGGCGCACCATTACACCGAAACAGCAGGCCTCGGCCTGCTGTTTTTTTTTGTGTTTTTGGCAGGGCTGCGCCCTGCACCTGCAGAGGCAACAGCAACAGCAGAAGCTGGCATTCCGCGGGGTGGCGGGGCGGTGTCGGATTGCGGGGACGCCGCAAGTACGTCCCTGTAGGCTTGGCAGCCGCTTGCTCGTGTGCGCTGTCC
>NZ_WKEE01000046.1:0-43466 GCF_021605635.1 Stenotrophomonas sp. PA-6-5C | reverse complement strand
AATACAGCATACGGAATGAAGATACCACCCTCGTGGTCTCGGATTTTTTTTTTCAAGCAGAAGACGGCATGCGAGATTAATGGATCTGTCTCGTGGGCTCAACTATGTGTATAAGAGACAGGCGCCGCGTTCTTGGTCAATGACAGCGCGACCGCAGATACCTCAACATCTCTGCCATCGTCGGCAGCGTAGGATTGGGCAGGAATTCCACCGCGATGGCCGTCTCCATTTCCACGCCGTTGCAGCTGCACCTACCGATGACCTCAACCGCCTTGCCAGCCGCTACGAGTGGCACGAATGGTGGTACCGGGAGTTCGGTCGCAATCGCATCGAAGCGCCGCGCAGTCAGGCAGACATCACCGGCTACGTAAGCAAGTACGTCACGAAAGGCGGGGTGGTCGATTTCTCGCGGAACTTCGGGGCATGGAACCCGCCGCCAATCGACTACACCCGCCGCCCCGAGCAAGACGCCTTGATCGCAGGCGACAGCAACACGCGATCCGCTAGTCCAGGGCGACACCAGGGCACCGGGCGGACTGATGCAAGCATCGCGCAACGGGGCAACAAGCGGTCCACCACGTCTCCCTGCGGGGGGGGTAGGGGGGGACTTAGCTTGACCCCACAGTACCGCCCGAATTTTGCCGACGACCAAACAACCAATCACACACTAAGCCACGAGGAAGAGACCGATGAACGCTCCGAAGATCACCATCAACAGCGCCGTTGAAACCCGCACTGTCACCACGAAGACCGGCATGCAGAAGCCCGTGTACAGCCAGCGCGCCACGCTCGAAACCGAGGCCATGCGTATCCAGATTGAGGTTGAAGTTGATGGCCTGGACAAGGGCTATGCAGTCGGCGCAGTGAAGGAATGGGATCTGACCACCGATCTTGTCCCGGGTCGCTACGGCGTTGAGCTGGCACGCCGCATGACTCTGGTTGATCCGGCTGGCAACAAGTCGCAGCCCGCTAACAAGGCGGCCTAACCAATGTCCGACCCGGCGCCCCTCTACGTAGTCGGTTGTGCTGCTGAGAACGTGCAGCAGGACGGGACGTGCGCGGTGCCGGTTTGGATGCCGTACCACCAGCCGATTCTTCCGCCCCTGAGTCTGGCTGATGGAACCCTTGTTGCGTTCTCCATCGTGGGGATCTGGGCATTGGGTTTGAAAGCGCGCCTCGTATTCCGCGCGGCGCGTCTAGGGGCTTACTGACAGAGGAATTCACCATGAAGCACATGAACACCGTGGTCCGCATTGGTCGCTCCACCGCAGCAAAGATCGGTACCGGCATCGCCGGGCTCACCACTTCGGCCCTGGTATTCGCCAGTGGCGGCAGTACTTCCCCGGGTGCTGCAATTGCCGGTGAGCTGGCCGGCGGCAAGGCCGAGTTGGGTGTGGTCATCGCTGCCTGTGCGGTCCTGATCGGCCTGATTCTGCTGTGGGCGTATACCCGCAAGGCTGCGAAGTAAGCGAAGTGGTAGTGGGCAGGGGGCGCGCGGAAACGTTCGCCCCCTTTTTTGTGAGCGAAAGGAGGATGTATGGGTTACTTCATCATCATCGGAATCTGTGGCGCCGCATGGCTTGCGTTTGAGGGCATGTGATGCCACGCAATCACTTCATTGTTGGCGTGATCCTGGCGCTGCTTGGGATCGTGTTCATAGGCTACTCGCCGAGTGTTGAGGCGCAGTCGAATTGGCGGTGTACGACGCCTAACGTGTGTGATCAAGGCGAGGCGTATACGGAAGCATGGGCATACGTTCGGCCTATCGCGGCTGGGATGGGGCCGACGTATGCGCCATGCGTTGAACCGTCTGGAGGATCGTCCTACCTCGCGGCTGCATACAACGGATCGTGTGGATCAAGCTATCGCGTGGGCACGCAGACCTTCTACTACACCAAGAAGTGCTCCGAGCGTGAGAGCAAGGCCACTCCCTTCTTCCCACCGTCGGGGTCGGTCCGCTGCATGAATGGTTGTGAGTCGGTGTTCCGTGACAACGGTGATGACACTACGACCTATTCGCCGAACGGGAAGACCTGTGACCGCAAGCCCGACTGTGATGCCCAGGGAAAGAACATGGTGTGGAACGCCATGCTCGGTGTCTGTCAGCCAGTTGAGCCTGAGTGCCCCGAAGGTAAGGTAAAGGTGGGCAACGCTTGCGCTGATGAGAAGCCCTGTCCTGATGGAATGGCACTGGTAGCCGGATCTTGTAAGAAGAAGGATGAGGAATGTCCTGCCGGCATGATCCGCAGCCCGTTGGGCAGCTGCATTCCTGGCGACGGCCAATGCGCCCAGGGTGAGGTTCGTGGACCTGATGGCACCTGCAAGCGCGATAGCAATAACGATGGCGAGCCTGATCCGCAAGACAAGGATGATCCCGAGACATTCAGCGGCGGCGACACTTGCAGCGCACCTCCTTCATGTAGCGGCTCCCCGATCATGTGTGGGCAGGCCCGAATTCAATGGCGCATCGAGTGCAATACGCGCCGCAACAACAACATTACCGTTACGCGCAAGGTGCTGCCCAAGCGCCCAATGGGTACGTACAAGTCAACCGAGCTTGACACCACCGAGCGGCGCATTCCCTGGTACTTTTTCGCGCTGCCGATTGTTCTCGTTGTTGGCCTAGCATTGAGCTATTTCGCGTTCGGCAGGATGGGTAGCCGGCTGACCGGTGATGACGCACTGCCGACTCCTGCTCAAGCGAGCAATGGTCCGCTGGCGCGCGACGGAGCGTTAGCGACGGCGGGCGCCAGCGGTTCCGTTGCCAAGCGCGTGCCCTTGGAGGAGTACGTCAAGAACTACCTGCCGCGCATCGCATCCCAGCCGTGGAGCGCGCCTGTGTACGACAGCGCCAACAACTTGCCGAGCGAACCACCACGCCTTTTCTGCATGTCGTCGCTCGGCGGTGAAAACGGGCTAGGGCAGCACGATGAGCCGAGCTGTAGCTGTGTCACTGAACAAGGCACCGGGTATGACCTGGACGAGCCGACTTGTCGCTACATCGCAAGGCGAGGGCAGTACGAGCCCTATCTGCCACGTCGTGAGAATCGCTTTGTCGATGGCGGCACGCAGATCAACAGGAACATGCAGGACTTGAACGAGCGCTCCATCCAGGGCGCCAGCATTGCTCGTGGTGATCGTGCTATGGGCACGTTCCCTGAGACGCCCAGCATTCAAACGAGCTCGTACACGCAGGCAGGGGAGAACAGGCTATGACCAGTGGCGGGCGTGAGCTGTTGAAGTGGATTGCCCTGGTGCTGATGACCGGCGATCACGTGTTGACGGTTTTCGGCCTTGGCTACGTGCCAGTGGTGTCCGAACTTGGCCGTGTGGCGTTCCCGGTGTTCGGCCTGGTAATGGCCTACAACTTGGCCCAGCCTGGTGCCGATGCTGGCAAGTCGGCGCGACGCCTGGCGCTTTGGGGCCTGTTCGCCACACCCGCGGCTACGCTGGCATTCGGCCAGGCATTGCCGCTCAACGTACTACTGACGTTCGCCGCCGCGGCTGGCTGCATCTGGGCTGTGGAACGCCGTCAGTGGGCGATGGCTGCGCTGATGTGCATTATCGCTCCGGTTGTCGTTGACTACGCCTGGCCCGGCGTATGGCTCGTTCTGGCGGCCTGGGCGTGGTTCAAGAATCATGGAAGGCGCATGCACTTCCTGCTGGGCTCCTGGGACTGGCGTCGTCAACGGGCCTACCTGGTGCTGCCGATCTGGGTATGGGCATGCATGGGCCTGCTCTGCCTCTACAACGGCAACGGCTGGGCGTTGCTAGCCCTGCCTGTCATGGCCCTGGGCGAACTGCCGGTACGCATTCCGCGAGGTGGCAGGTCCTTCTACGCATACTACGTGGGCCACCTGGCGCTTTTGTTTGTGCTTGCGGCTATAGTCGACGGGTGATTCGTTGACAGGGGTAGGGTATGGATATCCGCGTTGGCCTCCTTTTCGTGCTGCTGGCATTCGCTCTACCCGCCTCAGCGCAGCTGCAGTCGGCTACCGGTCCCAAGCCGAAGCCTCTGCCAGCGGCCCCGAAGCCTGCTTACAACTCAATGTCGAAGACCACCACGCCGCTCAATTGTCACGAATTGGCCTGGCCGAACCACCCGCATCCTGGCGTAAAGACGTACTGCGAGCACCTGGAGGCCCGCGTACTTTCAGATGAGGCGCGCCGCGCCGGTCGTCCTGGTCCTTCCGATAGCGTTGTCGGGCTTCCTTCGCTCGGGTCCGACGCGTCCAAGCGCTCTGGACTCGCCTGTATTGGCGGCCAAGCCTTCCGAAATCTCTCGAACGGTTGGGAACAGGTTTCTTCGCCAGCAGGCGGCTGGCAGCGCTGCCGCGAGCAGTGACCGGGGTGTAGGGGCGCCGCCCCTACGGAAACGCCTTACACGCGCTCGCGACGTTTCGGCCCCGATACCGGCAGGATTGCTGCTGGCGGCTCGGCGTCAGGGCCGGCCATCGCCACTGCCGAACGCTCTTTGCGCCTGCTCACCACATCCCGCAGATTGACGACAGTGGCGGGATGATGGCGAATGCCAGCGTCGCGATTGCGCACATTTCTAGAACTGTCGATCGAAGCTGCCGAGCGGGCAGTTTCCATCATCCTGCGCCATTCCTGCGCCTGGCAGGCGGTGAGCGAGAGCCAGGCCAAATCCTCGGGCAGCAGCTCACGGCCTTCCGGCGTAATCAGACGCTCGCCCAGGAAAGAAAAACCGACCCAAGGGCCGGTCAACTCGATACGGTGGTGGGGGTCGAACTCAATCATGCCGCGATCTCATCCTTGGACGGGGTCTGAGGTCGCAGGCAAGAGCCGAGCCATAGGCCCAGCCATTGCCACGCAGAGGAGACGAAGGCTCGGATTCGGCCAATCCACGATTTCGCATAATGTATATTATGTTCAAGCGAATCCGGGGCTGGCTGGCACGCCACTTGCCTCGCCCCCTGATCCCGCTGCGTGTTGAGCGCAGTGAACTTGGTGCAGCGTATGCCGCAACTTGGTGCAATCGACGCGCTGAGCTGCGTGCGGCCCCAATGACTCGCCGTGATCTTGGTGCATCGCCAATGGTAGGTCGCGAACTTGGAGCATCCCCAATGATGTTTCCAGGTCACCGCGTCCTCAGCTGCAGCGAAACGAAAAAGGTGCAGCCGTTGTGGCAGGCCTAATGAACCCGATGTAGCTACCGCTAGCAAGCTGCGCAACAGCTTGGAGCAACTTCTCGGCTATTGAGCGGCACCTTCAAAGAGGCTGAGTTCGTCTGCCATGGCTTGCGTCAGCGCCTGAAGTTTGGCATCGGTTGCCTGCCAAGGATCCCCAAGGTCTTTCACTGCTTTGAAGGTCTTAGGCCCAAAGTAGACCTGTGACAGCAGGAGCTTAGAAGAGAGATCGGACATGATTGCATTGCGCTCCTTTGAGGACCTCTCCACAGTGTCGAGAGCATCCGGTTCTCCGCAGTTGCTGAGCTCAGCACTAGCGCAATCCATGCTAATTTTGAGCCTGGTCTGCGCAGCTTCTATGTTTGCTGTCAACCCCTCGACAACTGGCCTCTTGGCAACCAACGCAGCAACGGCGGCCATCAGCTCTATTCGCTTGGAGGATTGCGGTCCTTTGCTCTAGCTGAAATCGTGCCTCCCAGTTTGTCTGGTCCATGATAGATGCAACGTACGTCCCTCCCAACGCCCCTAAGAACGCGAGAATCGCCGTTAATAGCGGGACAGTAGTCCTCAGAAGAACTCGATATCGCCTCAACTTTCCCCCAAAATTTTCCGGACATCAACGTGTCCGTGGCATCTTAGTAAGTGGGATTCCTGTCACGCAACCAGTGCACGGAAGAGCTGTTAGGAAGGCCGTCGAATGACTCCCCTGCCCTATATTTCGTTGATTCCGATAAGATATATTTATCGGAAGTCAGGCTGATTTTACATATTATTTTCAATCACTTATGAGCGACCTTCTGCCAGCCCTGACCACCGCAGCTCCTGCCAATCCGACTGTGGCGCAGCTCTCGCAGTCCTCGGCGGACGCGGTGCGCGAAGTCTTCGCCGAAGCGGCCTCGGCCAACACCACGCGCAGTTACGCCACCGCCTTGCGCTATTGGGCAGCCTGGTACCAGAGCCGCTACGGTGTGGTCATCGCCATGCCGGTGGACGCGTCCTGTGTGATCCAGTTCATCATCGATCATCTGGCCCGGCGCTCAGGCGATGCCCTGACCTGGGAGCTGCCGGCAGCATTGGATACGCTGCTGGTGGAAGGAAAATTCAAGCAGCGCCAAGGACCGCTCAAGCTGTCGACCATCGTCCACCGCGTTGCGGTGCTCTCCAGCGCCCATCAACTGCTCAAGCTGGTCAATCCCTGCGAAAGCAGCGAGGTGCGGCAGCTACTGGCCAAGGGCCGTCGCGCCGCGCACAAACGTGGCGAGCGACCGAGCAAGAAAACAGCGATCACCGCGACCGAATTGATGGCGATGATTGCGACCTGTGAGGATGATCTGGTTGGAAAACGTGATCGCGCCCTGCTCTACTTCGCCTTCGCCAGTGGTGGGCGCCGTCGGAGCGAGACGGCCCATGCCACCTTGGGCAAGCTTGCGCCGATCGACGGCGGCTACCGCTACCACCTGGACGTCGGCAAGACGCTTCAGGAGGGCGTCAAAGCAGGCGGCTCGCCGGACAAGCCCTTGCTGGGGCCAGCGGCCGAAGCGCTGCGCGCCTGGATCGAGGTGGCCGGACTGCAGGAGGGGGCCCTCTTCCGCCAACTGACCCGCGGGAAAGTGAGGGCCGGCTTGTCACCCAAGTCGGTGGCCACCATCATCCAGAGTCGCGCACGGGCCGCCGGATTGGTGGGTAGTTTTGGCGGTCACAGTCTACGATCAGGTTTCGTTACCGAAGGTGCCCGGCAAGGAATCGCGCTGCCGGCGATCATGGCAATGACCGATCACCGATCGGTGGTCAGTGTCATCGGCTACTATCAAGCCGGCGCGGCCGAAACCAATCCGGCGGCGCGAATGTTGGAAGGTGCAGCAAGGTCGAACAGCACAGCGCCGCCTCCGAGGTTGCCTGAATCTCCGACGGGGGCTGATTCCTAGATGCGTTGGACGCAACACTGATGTCAGAGCTCGTGGAGAAACTGAAGGCGATCCGCCCCGGGTTCAACGGCTGCAAGGAGCGCCATTCGAAGTTTAATGTCTCGACACTACAGGCGCATCGAGAGAAACGAAATGCGCTTCGCAAGGTCTGACTGATCAACTTCACTCCCAGGTGGCCAATGGCAGAACGCAGCCACACGCCCGAGCAGATCAAGCTCATCGAGCACGGTGAGGTGGCATGCGGTTGTCTCGGCTGTGGCCGGATCGGGGAAAACGGAAACGCTGGTCGGACGGGTTCGCCAGCTCCTCAAGGAGCACAACCCAGCCCAGATCGCCGTGGTCGCCTGACCTTCATCGCCCACGACCGGTATTTGATTCAGTCCTTCAGAGCGGCTTTGGGCCCCAAGCGCGAACCACCACCGCTGCATCTACTGCAGGTTGAAGATCCACACAAGCAGCCTGAAGCGGTCTACTGGACGGGTTCCGCAGCGTGAGCATCGCTTTGCACGCCCTTTAGCTCAGCCGAGCTTGACGACCAGCAACAACACGACAAGGGAGCTTCGTTGCTCCAACTGCGGGCACGTTTTTAGCTACCCGATACGGATCCGACGAGGCCCGTCAGATGCATAGCTGCCAAGGTGCCGAAGAAATGGCGCGCTCCGACACTTTAGACACCATCCCGCCTCAGTCGCAGGGACTGAGACGGGATGGCGAACTGTTGATCTACGGCTCGATTGTGGGCCACTGGCTTTCAATGTGACGTGCCATATCGTCCAACATCCTCAACGTCTCCGGCCTCATGGGCTGGCCTCGGAAGTACCTTCCGGAGAACAGATCGATCAGTTCAAGCTGATCCGGCCTCACCTCAACGTTGTTCTGCCCCAGCACCCAATAGCCGAACTCAAGTGTGAGCCGGGCCTCTTCGGGGTCGCACTGAACACTTTTCTCGTGGAAGTAGACGTAGCGCACCTCGCCAGCATCCATCGCCACAACGTGCGGTGAGAAGCGCACCTCAAGGCTGCGCGCATGTGCCTGGTAGCGATGTCCAGGAACCACTTTCAAGCGGCGGCTTGCATGCGGTGATGCAATGAAGGAGTCCAGCACGCGCATCGAATTGTTGCGCCGTGTCTCTTGGGAGATTCCCTGCAGCTTTGCGCGCGCGTCTATGATTCCAGGAAGGCCGCGCTTCATCACGTCGCGGATTCCTGCAAGCGCCTTGGCGTAGTACGGCTGCATAAACACCTGCGGCGTACCCCGTGGATACTTTTGATCATGCAGAAATCGCATCTGCCGACTCGCCGACATGCGGACCATGCGAGCGAGGTTGCGATCAGAAAGACGTGGTCTTGGTACAGCAGGTGAGAGCTTAAGAACGGTGTTCATAGCGTTTTTACTTCCTTCTGCAGTCTGCGAACGAAAGAGGGGCGGCATTGGGGCCGCCCCTCTGGCTACTCATTTGGCGCGCGACTTGGTCGGCGACGGCTTCGGAGCGCTGTTGCGCTCCTTGACCGTCGTCGTCTTGTGCTTCTCGGCAAATTGCTTCGTTACGAACTCGCCGGAGACAGCGCTGCGGTACTGAGTGATCTTCTTGTCATTCATTGCTGTAGACCTCGTGATAGTTGGGTGAAGTCGCTGCGACTGCCCAAGGGAACACCCTCGCCCCCAAAGAAGGCGTCTTAGGTGGTCCTTTATCCGAAGAGGAAGAAGATCTACGTAGATGCTTTACGAAGTAGCTCTCTGAAAGCTATAATTCGGCGTCTGCCAAGACGCACAGCTTCGTAGGTCTCTATCAATCCGTATTGGACAGCTTGTTCAGGAATTCGGGTTGTTTTTTCCTCCTGGGTTGTGAGTTGCTGTATCCGAACGCCTCGCCTGCAAGCGAGGCGTTCGCTTTTTATGGGTGTCTCGTTTGCGATTTTACCACCGTTCACGCAGTTAGCAAGCGGCAAGAGTGACTGCCAACCACTACATCTAGTCTCATATGATGAGGCTGACCGCAATATGCAGTGGCTGCCACCGGAAACTTCGGTCAACCTTAACGGAACTATGAACGAAAACCGGTCATGGACACCAGCCGATGGCAATAGCTCATTAGCCATTTCTTGTGACGCAGTTCAAGTTTTCAAGGCCGCGGAAGCCGCTCCTGTATCGCCCTAGCCCACCCGCTGCAGAAAGCCGTATCTCGGCAGCCTCGGCGAGCCGCATGACATCCATGGCATGCGCATCGACTGGTTGCCTTTGACTAAATCGGAAGCCTCGCTTCAGCAGCACCAGCCACCAACGCCTACGATAGACCAAGACCACTGTTAACTTTGGTGGCCACCATCAAACGGCACGTGGAGCATCATCACCCTGGTACAGGGCAAGGATGACTCCTTGCTGACCGGACCTGAGATGCCCATCTACGACTGAAAGCTCGATAAGTTCCTATGCGATGTCTTGCGATGTCTTGCGATGTCTGCAGATCCCTTCGGTCACCTTAAGCGCGCAGCCCCCGAGAATCGCCACGCCTGAGCGGGAGTTGACGCAATTGCTCAGTCAGCCTCACTGTCCAGCTTTTTGCCATCTAGCAATGCCATGAGGATCGCGTTGTTCCAGCTCCGTGCGCGCGAGGTAGAGGCCTGCGCGAGCACCAACGTGCCTATTGAGCGTATCGCGCAACTACTGACAATGGCAGATGAGCAAAACACGGATCTTGCCGTGTTCCCGGAGGGATTCCCATTCATAACCAGCTGCGAGGTTGGTGCCGTGCCGTCTCTCGACGCCGCCATCCTGGCCCTGCAGAAGATCCCCCCTCACTCACTGGCCTACATCGTCGGCGGGTACGTCATGGATGGCCCTTACCAGCGAAATGCCAGCTTCCTTGTCCACGAAGGGCAAGTGCACACACCCTACTTCAAGCGCGTTCCGTGGTTGGACGAGGTCTTCCAGCCTGGCACCGCCCTGGTGCGATGGAGCTGGTACGGGCACCAGGTAATTCCGCTTATCTGTGCAGACGTCTGCGTGCCATGGAATGAGCCAGATGGCCGCGCAGCCCAGATGCTAGGGGAGGCTGCCGCACTGGGCGCTGGGCCTTCATGCCCGATCATCGTCAGTACGTTTGGTGCCGATTTGCGCACACCATATTGGACCAACCCGTTGCAGGCATGGGCACGCGCTTGTAACGCGCCGATACTCGTTTCGGCTATTGCAGGCCGGAGTGCTACGGCTTTCATGGAGGGCGGCAAGCAGCGCTATTTCGGAGGCGGCGGCAGCGGCATGTACTGGTTCGAAGATGGGCAGGACCACGTATGGCCGTCCACCAAAGACAGCAGGGTGGCGGGAATGTACCTAGTGGACACACTTGAGCCCGAGAGCCGGTGGCTGCCGCTGCGACGTTGAGAGAGTCGGCATGGATCTGCGTCCTGCCTTTCGCTGCAGAGCCACAGTCCAAGCGCCGTCGAAATGGATGAGTGACGCTCGCAGTTTCTAGCGGCGCGAGTAAGCATTGCGGCCAGCTACGGACGTGGAGCAGAGACTCTGATCGCTACTCACTGCCCTCACCAACTGCCGGATCATGTCTCCTGCCGCGTGGAGTCAGCCCGGCATCTCAACGCCCCCGTCTAGTCCGTTCGATCTGCACTCCGAGCTCCCGGACGCGTGCCTCTCCCGCCTGAAGCGCCTGCTGGCTGGTATGCACCGAGTAGTAGACCGAGTAGTAGTCTGTCTCCAGTGGATGAGGATGCCGTGCTGCGGTACCGAATACGAACTCGGTGTGTTCGCGGGCGAAGAGCGCAACGTCATGGCCGCCCTCCTCAAAAACCACCAGTTCACCTGCACCGATCGCTTCGGGCACACGCAGCGAGCCCACGCTCACAGCGGCCCAGGCCACGTCATGCCCCGCGGCGGTTGGAACCGCCACGACTCCCCTGCCCCCAGCTTCACCGAGAAATAGTTGCTCGGTGCCGGTGCGTCGATGGGGCTGCGGGCCAGCGGATTCTTTGACTTTCGGGAGATGCAGCCCGATGACGGAATCGACACGAGCTACTACTCCGACGAAGTACACGCCTGTGCATTGAGCTCCCACCCCTTCGCGGACCTGCTGTAGCTTCGCATCCAAGCCGAAGAGCTTGATCTTCGAGATTGATTGGGGGAGTCGGTCCGCATGCGGACCGATCAGTCGGCCCTGCTGTGAAGGTGTTTGCCGGCACTCCCTCTTCGTGTTGTCAAGATTTGCCCTGCCCCAGCATCCTCTCTGACTTCGCTTTGGAGCTTTGACAAGTATGAATCTATGGTTCCGCTTTCTCTCTACGCTCGTCCAGGCATACTTTGGCCGCACTCTCCACTCGCCGCTCGAACGGTCTCGATTGACATTCCGAGTTCTATCCACCGACATTGATGTAAATCGGCACTTGACCAACAGCCGATACTGGAGCTTCTTTGATCTGGGCAGAATTGAGTTCCTAACAAGAGCAGGCCTGGTCAAACAGATGATCAAAAGGGGCTGGAATCCCGTCATTGGAACTGCAGCGATCCAGTTCAAGCGATAACTAAAACCGTTCCGCCGATTTACACTTGACACTCAGCTGATCGGCTGGCCTGAAACGAAGTGGGTCATCGAGCATCGAGTCATGGACACCTCGAGGAATGTCGTCGCCGCAACGGCGATCGTTCTAGCGGGCACGTATGATCGGCGTGGGAGACCTTGCGTTCCCGTGGCAGAGGCACTCGGTTTAACCTTTGATGCTGACCTTGAGTCACCTCCCCTGAGTGAGGCGGCAAAAGCGCTATTGGCCACAGATGAGGGATTCAGGGTTCACATCGCTGGCGGGCCTAGATCGCACGAGACTTTGCTCCCCCGGCTGAGTCGCTTCAATGCTTGGAAAAGATAGCTTTGCCTGTCTTCTTGTCAATGATTTCGATGCCGCCAGTTTCCGAGATTCTAAGCTGGTGGGCAAAGAGGTCCACAGAGTTCCAACCGCCTGATTGACTCCAGGCGTCCTGCAGCGTTAGCGGCGGGATGTACATGCGTTGCGCTAGGCCATAGTTGCTGGGACGATCGTAGGGAAGGCTCGTGTATTGGTCTTCGATCAGCCGAAGCTCTCGGTCTACGAGTGACCATCCTTCCTGGAGATCAGCGGCAGCCTCGGCAGCCTCAAGCGCGGAGAAAAGGAGATCCAGGCGCTCTCGTTTCGGCAGCGACTCTTTGGAATATGGCATTGAGAACTTCTTCCCTGTGATTTGTCTTTGTTTTTTGTTGCGATACGAAAAGGACACTAGGACTCTCCCGCTTAGGCAGTGGAGGGTCCCAGGAGTCTCCGCTACATGTCCTACCTATTGGTCCTACCTATTGGGCATGTAGCATGATAAGGCCTACTCAAAGGTCATAGATTCGATATCGTCGAGACTGCGATCGTGTTTCACGTACTCCTTAATTTTCTCCAGGTCTTCAGCGCTGGCCGATGACACTGGATCTGCCGTGGCAAAAAGCTGAACGGAGTCGGAGGTCGTGAGGAGCTTCTTCAGTGTGGTTCCATCAAGATCCATGGCATCCTGAGCAGAATATGAGACAAGGATGGACTTGGAAGAACCATCCTTCAGGCCTCCCAGCATGCCGGAGTTCGCAGGCAAGGTGAATTTCACCTCGGAGGCCTGACCTGGAAGCCCGAATAGCTCTGATTTATCTGCAAGCTCATGCCTGACGGCGGCGACATCTTTGGATTCAATCGGCACTGATATGTTCCAACGCGGGCCGAAATGATAGACGGCGGCATACATGACTCTAGCCTTGTAAGGGTCGACCTTGCTCGCAAGCATCGCCTCATAGAAGACGCGGTGCACCTCCCTCCACGGCATGCTGCGACTGACGCAATAGACGTCATGGATGATGGACGCGTTTCGATAGTCCCCATCAAGCGGGCCACCAATGACGCTCCAGAACATGCGCGGAATCGACGCTCCATCGGCAATGGTGCCCTTTGGAGCTCGCCACTTTCGGCCTGCATCATCGGTGTAGATGACATCGTTAGCCAGTTCGATTATGCCGTTAGGCAAGAGATTGACCGTAACTGGCTTGGTGAACTCCCCCCCACTCACACCACCTGAAGCAACCATCAAAAGCGCTAGAGTGATCTTCTTCATGGTTCCATCCTCGATCTCAGGGAATGGGCTTCATTGCCTTGGCCTGGGCAGCCTTCAACCCAAGCGCAGCCGAGTCTGAACGAGTATCTACTGATATTCCATATCCCACTGCGGTTTGCCGACAGGTGGTAGCGTCAGTGACACGCTGGCCAGCCCCTGACAGTTTGGCCAGCATCGATGCGGGCGGCTGCAACTCGCGGGATGGGAAGCGGCCGCTGAGTGGACGGTCGCAGAGTTGAGACTGGTGTCTGGCCGTACCGATGGCCAGACACCCAGGGTCATTTTCGCTCTCGTTGCCCAAGCTGGCCGGATTACTTAGCAAGAGCTTGTTTGCTGGCAGCCGAGGGGCCCGCCAACTGCTACATCATGTCACGCGCAACGGCTGCAGCTGACCGCGTCGTCACCCCACTCGGGTCGTACATCGGAGCCACTACTTCGACCAGGTCGCCGCCCACCACATTGAGACTCATCAGACGCCTCAAGGCTTCGCCGGCCTGGAAAGTGGAGGGGCCACCAAGTACGGGGGGGGCCTGTGCCCGGGGCAGACTAAGGATCTAGGGCATCGCTATCGAAGGTGATGTAGACAGGCATATCCCCACTGCGGCTTTTATCTGCTCGGCGACTGAGTCAGGCGACTGGTAGAGGGCATCTTGGGTGAGGATGATGTTGTACCCCAGCTCGTTTGGCATGTCAGTGCGAATGTAGACCTGAACGGAGCGGCGAGCATTGACGGTTTTTTCTTCAGCATGATCATGGGCGAACGACCCTGGAAGATTTCCTTGCCGCCGTGGCTGCTCATGCAGTCCTGTGACCCCCTCCTCTTCCCGGGAAGCGGGACAATATGTCCTGGTAATCGACCAGAATGTCCATGCTAAATCCGCATGACATAAGAGTTCTCACTTGCCGACGACAAGAGTAAAGTCAACGCCAGCGAGTCCTGAGGCACACGCATAGGGCCCGCCCCACAGGCGCCGTCGAACGGGGAGAACGCAATCATGAGCGCAGGGGCTTTGCTTGTCGCCCGCTTGTTCTTGGGGCTGCCATTCGTGATATGGGGAATGATGAAGCTGCGTGGTGGCGAGGCGCAGCTGGTGCCAGTGCTCGCCAAGATGGGCTTGCCCGACGCCAGAGTCCTGGCGTTCCTGATTGGCGCCTGCGAACTGTTAGGGGGTGTAGCGGTGTGCATTGGCTACCCAGTCCTGATGGTAGGTAGCCTGCTAGGTGTGTGGTGCTTGCTAACGGGCTATATGTCTCATAAGGGTGATATCAATCAGCAACTGGCGCACGTGGGATTGGCCGGTGGCTTCTTCTTGCTCGCTGCCGTGGGACCGGGCTCGCTATCACTGTTCGGCGGGACCCCGACAGGCTTCTTTGCCTACCTGCGCTGAGATCACCCGACACCCATTCACTATGGAGTTAGACTATGTCCGTCAAGACAATTGCCCGTGACGATATCTTGTCGGTGGGCGCCGAGGCACCAGATTTCACGCTTAACGCCACGCCCGATCAGACCTTGTCGCTCCACGAATTGCGCGGAAAGCCTGTAGTTCTGGTGTTCTACCCGGCCGACTGGAGCGAGGTTTGCTCAGATGAGCTCGCAATCTTCAACCAGGCGATTCCACTCATCTCAGAAAGTGGCGCAACGACGCTTGGCATATCTGTAGACAGTGTTTGGTGCCACAAGGCCTTTATCGCCGCCCGCAATCTTGGCTTCGACTTGCTTTCGGACTTTCACCCCAAAGGTGCGATGTCCACCATGTATGGCGCGTACGACGCCGAGCACGGCTACTGTAAACGGGCCTTGTTTGTTGTCGATGCACAGGGACGCATAGCCTGGAGCTACCTGTCTCCAGTCGCAATCAATCCTGGTGTCGACGGTGTGCTGGATGCTCTCGAGTCCCTTAAAAAATCTTGAAATCCATGCCCAAAGCAGGAGGTCTATTATGTCGACGCTTCATGTTCCCGTAGGTTCGCGTGATCATGTACAGGGTTCGGTCGATGCGCCAGTCGTTTTGGTTGAATACGGCGATTATCAATGCCCCTATTGCGGCGATGCCTACAGCGGCATCAAAGAGTTGCAAGCTCAGTTCGGCGAACGTCTATGCTTCGTGTTTCGCAACTTCCCCCTTAGTGAGGTCCACCCTCAGGCAATGCCTGCCGCGATCTTTGCAGAGTATGCCGCGGCCAATGGTAAGTTCTGGCAAGCGCATGATGCGCTCTACGAGAATCAAGACCAACTTGGCCCAGCTTTGTATGCCGAACTGGCACGTGACCTCGATCTGGATCTTGGTGAGCTGCGTGAGGCCCTCGAAACCGGGCAATTCGGTACGCGTATCCATGCCGATCTCAATGGAGGCTTGCGTAGCGGCGTGAACGGTACGCCTAGCTTTTTTATCAACGACCAGTTCTATTCTATGCAAGGTGGCATTGAGGGGTTGGCTAGCGTCATCCGAGACACGATCGGCGGATTGAATCGCTGACCACCTATCTACGTAATGGGATGTCGTGCGTTGAACCGCAGACGATGTGTGGATCACTCGGCTTCAACGCTCGCTGATCGAGCAGGCGGCGGCGATGCAGTTTCTTCTTGCGCTGCCGGCGCCATGGCCGGCCCATCGTTGGGGAACATCGATGTCGGCAGGTACCAAATCGCAGCGGCCTTAGCTTCCATGCTGGCGCCAAGGCATCTGCTGCCTTGCCTTACGGACGGCTCCAAACTGTCCTCTACAGATCCGGCAGCAGAAAGCGGATGGAGACTACAGATCCGGCAGCAGAAAGCGGATGGAGACGCCATGAAGTAGCCTTGGCCGTAGACCGCTCAAAGCGTCTCGGCGAGGGGCAACAGCATGTCCGCCCATTGCGTGACTGGCGATAGGTGTTGCTCTTAGACTCAGTGCGTCAGAATCCTGAGGAACCTCCATGCCAGAGTCTCTGCGATGGCTTCAGCAGCCATTTGGAGTCACAATCTTCTGGTTTTTGCTGACCTTCCAGGTCGCGGTTCTGGCACGCGCGATCACCAGGCCTGACCGAACTCCAGCTTCAAGGGTCGCTTGGGTGGCGATCGTTCTTTCCCTTCCTGCGCTGGGCACAATCGCCTACCTCCTCCTCGGCGAGACCAGTATTGGCCGCGGTCGGATATCGCGCCTTCATCGGGCCGAACAGATGCTTGGAGCCATCCCGACACCCCAGGCTCCACTGCTGCCTCCTGCCGCTCAATTACTGTCCAATCTCTGCGCGACCACCAATGGACTGGGGCCTGTCGGCGGCAACAGGATCGAGTTGTTGGGCTCGACTTCCGCCTCACCGAACGAGCCGATGCTCGACTCCGATGCAGCCATCGAAAGACTGATCTCCGATATTGCTGAGTCCCGTGATCACGTACATATCAGCTTCTACATCTGGCTTGACGATGGCAATGGCGGCAGAGTTGCCGATGCCATTGTCGCAGCAGCTCTCCGAGGGGTGGCATGCCGGGTCATCGTCGATTCTTTGGGGTCACGGTCATTCATCCGTAGCCGACGCTGGCAACAGCTGCGGGAGGCCGGAGTTCGCTTGCTTGCAACGCTGGACGATATCCCTCGTATAGGACATCTGGCGCTAGGGCGAATTGACCTTCGCAATCACCGTAAGCTGGTCGTCATCGACAATGCAATTGCGTTCTGTGGCAGTCAGAACTGTGCGGATCCTGAGTTCAGGGTGCTTGCAAAGTTCGCTCCTTGGGTAGATATCTTCCTGCGATGCGAAGGCCCTATAGTGAGACAGGCGCAGTGGCTGTTTCTGAGCACCTGGATGGCCGAAACCGGCGAGGAATTGGAGTCGCTGCCGTCGCAGCACCCTTTGCCAGCCTTCTTTGCCCAAGGTGCGGTGGCCCAGATGTATGGCTGCGGTCCGTCAACAGCTGGTGACGCCATGTCGGATTCGTTTGTCGGCGCGGTGTACGCCGCACGGCGTGAACTGCTGATCACTACCCCCTACTTCGTTCCAGACGAGGCCCTTCTACGGGCACTATGCGCTGCGCCGCGCAGGGGTGTAAGAACCACGATCGTGTTTCCGAAACGCAACAATTCACTGTTGGTGGCTTACGCATGCCGCAGTACCTACCGTGACTTGCTTCAGGCAGGAGTATCCATCTACGAGTATCCGCTTGGGCTACTTCACACTAAATCACTGACGGCGGATGGGCAATTCTCATTGGTTGGATCCGCCAACTTGGATCGTCGTAGCCTGCAACTCAACTTCGAGAACAATCTCCTCATCATGGATCCACTGGCAACATCGGCTATCACGAATCGACAGGAAGGCTACGTACGTGTGTCTGAGCAGATAGCTCTCGAGGCGGTGGAGGCTTGGCCTTTCCATATGCGGCTTCTTCAGAATGCCATCGGCATGATGTCGCCCGTTCTCTAGAGGTGCCGGACGATCAAGCTACGCCAGCGTCACCACAACATTCACGACTGCAGCCAGTAGTACGGTATTGAAGGCGAAGGCCACGAGCGAATGCAGCAGGCTCACGGCTCGAATCTTCGACGAAGAGATGGAGACATCAGCCGTCTGTGCGGCGACTCCGATGATAAACGCGAAATACAGAAAATCGCGTGCCCCAGGCGGCTTATTCCCGGGGAAGAGCAATCCCGCGTGATAGCCATCCTGATCACCTTCGTTCTCGCAACTCTTATCGGATTTTCTCCAGTACATGTGCGCGTAGTGCCAAGCCATCATTGCGTGGATGGTGGCCCAGGCGAGAGGCAGCGACGCCAAAGTCAGCCCCAGTTCTAAAGGCTTGTGTTGCTTCCCGCTTACGGAGATGACCAGCCCCACCGCCAGAGCTGCCGCTGCCAATGTAATGATTAACACCATCCACAGCGGCTCATCCCGGTGGCCTGCGTTCAGTCGGAGCCGTTCAGCGTCGTAAGTGGGGACGGAAGCCAGTGTCCTTGCCAGATAGGCAACAAAGAAAACATCCACGCCTACCACCAAGGCCAGATACGGCGCAGAGTGGACTGCCCAACCCCAGGCGAGAACCCCTGCTCCGGCGGCCAGGTAGAAGCTTGCCCTAGCATGCGAAAGCTTGATCACATTCTGGCTCCATTTGATGTCCAGCCAGCGACCTGGCGGAGATTCGACGAGGCTTGCTGGTCATTTTCCAGCGTCATTGGACCGCGATTGCGGGGATGGACCACCAACTGGCGGCTTATTCAGTCACTTTGTTTCGTAGAGTCTGGATGGGCAACTCGAACAATGGCGCTGCCCATGGCAACACCATTTGGAATTACGACCTCGTTCCCTTGTGCATCCCGGAGGGTTGTGAAACCAAGAGAGATGCCCTCTACCCGGGCTTCGATGACCCCATTAGGAGCATACACGCGGACGGTATCCCCCACGCGCATCGCCTTTGACATGAGAAGCGAGAATCCTGCGATCAGATTACCGAGGGTATCCTGGGCCGCTAGACCTACTACAACTGAAAGGATGCCAGCCCCCGCAAGCATCGTCGACCCGAGGGTCCTGAGCTCAGGGATAAGGTGCGCGTAGAGGCCGACGGCCAGCAGGTAGATCAACCACTGTCCCAGTACGCTTGCAAACTGGAGCGTGGTCCCATCCGTAAGCCGTGCACCGATACGACGAGCTGATCTCCTGAGAAGTGCGGCACTGATCGTGGCGAGAAGCGCGATGAGCGCCCCAATCGCCACTGCGCCTACGACAGATGAGGGATTCACTAAAGCGTTGACAGTAGTCTGCATCTCAGCCTGCCATTGCCGCGAGTGCGCTTCTGGACGGAACAAAGAAGACGTTGCCAGTCACAGCTCTTGAGAAATCAAGAATTCGGTCGTGAAGCGGCGGCGGGTTGCCGATGAACATTCGCTCAAGCATCTGCTCGACCACCCAGAGATGTCTTGAATAGCCAATGAAGTAGGTTCCGTACTCGGCGTTTGACGGCCTTGCAAAGGGCATATTGTCTCGCAGGATGTCGTGTTCGACCCCTTCCTTTGTAATGGTACACAGCGTCTTGTGCGACTTCTGATCCGCCTCTGGTGCGTCTGGGAGCTCGGTGTTCGAAAATTTTTTGCGACCGATGATCTGCTCTTGGACCTCAGTACTAAGGCCCTTCCAGGCCTTGAGATCGTGAAGGTACTTCTGTGTGACAACGTAGCTTCCACCCGCGTGCGCGGGATCTTCGCTTCCGACGATAGTCGCCTCGGGGAGCGCCAAACCAACTGGATTGGCAGTACCATCGACAAACTCCAGCAGATCGCGACCGTCGAAGTATCTGAATCCACTGACTTCGTCCTGCGCTGCAACTGTCCCTTCCAAACCCTCGAAGAGCATCTGCTGGAACGCGACAATCAGATCCATTGACTTGGCGCGGATATGGAACAGGAGATCGCCTGGCGTGGAGACTGCCGCATGCGCTGCGCCTCGGATCTCCCTGAACGGACGTAGTTCAGCAGGTGGCGCCGTGCCAAGGAGCGGGCCCCATACGTTCGCGCCAATCCCGACGTTGCAGGTAAAGGTGCCGGTCACATCTCTGACGAGCACGTTCTTGATCAGATCGTCCAGGCTGCCCAGGACCGTTCGCACGGTAGATAGGGACGCGGCGTCCCGCTCAATGGTAAGAACAAGGAAGGATGCAGCGATCGACAGTGGTGCATCGATCGGTTGCGGTTCGGGGGATTGCGGCGTCGCGCAGCTCATTGAACGCTCCTGAAGTGAGTCACCGATCACGCATGGCTAGCAGCAACCGCCGCAATCCATGCACCTGCTCGATCAGTTGAAGCGCAACATCCACCCCTGCCTCATTGACCTCCATTTCAAACATAAGGTCGCGAACCAAAAGTGCTCTACTGAGATCTACACGCGTGTAGATCAGTCCATCCTCACCCTGCTGTGGAGAGATCCACTCCAGCTGGACCCAATGGCTCAGCACAGCTTCCGCGACGCCGGCCTGGTCGAGGATATCCTGAACACTGACAACCTCATTCAATGCGCTCATGCTGCACCTCCTTCCCGCGGATTGAAGGACGCGCCCGACTCCCAGTTCTTCACGAACTGGGCCAGCTCCGCGTCCATAGGCTTCTGTAGAACAATCTTCAATCGGACGAACTCATCGCCTCGGCCACCGGAACGCAGTGGCATGCCCTGCCCTTTCAGCCGAAGCCGGGTGTTGCCATCTGAGCCAGCAGGCACGCCCACCTCGGCATGACCGGTTGGTGTCGGCACGGTAATGCGTGCGCCCAAAACGGCTTCCTTCAAGGAAATGGGCACCTCAATCGTGAGCGAATCACCCTCGGCAAGGAAGCGTGGGTCTGGTGCAATCTGCAGCTCTATGAAGGCATCGCCGTCTCCACCCGTACCAGCGCCCTTTGCGCCCTTGCCTCGAAGGCGGAGCGTTTGCCCCTGGGTGACGCCCGGTGGAATGTTCACATCCAGGGTGCCTCCATCGCCCAAGACCACGCGCTCGGCGCCTCCCTCGATGGCGCGCGCCAAGCTGATTTCGAGGTGATAGCGGAGGTCCTGGCCACGGCGGTTTGCGCGGGCATTCGACGTGCGGCGGAAGAACTCGGCGAACGGATCGCCGGCTTCGGCAAAATCCGCGTAGCCACCAAAGCCGCCGTCGCCATAGCCGGCATCGGCCTGGGCATAGTCGCGGTAGTACTCACGGCGCGGGCGCTCCGCTCCCGTTTCGTCGATCGCCCCCTGGTCAAACAGCGCCCGCTTCTCCGGGTCGATGAGCAGCCTGTAAGCATTGGCGACATCCTTGAACTTTTCTTCCGCGGCCTTGTCGCCTGGGTTCAGGTCGGGATGCAGCTTCCTGGCCAGCCTCCGGTACGCCTTCTTGATCTGATCCGTCGTGGCGTCACTGGCAACACCAAGTGTTTCGTATGGACTGCTCACTCCAACCTCCATTCGTTCGTGTCATTTGAGGAATTCAACGCACTGGGACGGTCCTCGGCCGCCTCTGGCATCCACAGTTCAACGACGGTCCCCGCCGGCCCCGTACTCGCCACAGAGAGGTTTCCCCTATGCCGCGACGCCAACATTTGGCTGATCGAAAGGCCGAGCCCGGTGCCCTGACGGTGCTTGGTCGTGAAGAAGGGCTCGAAGATCCGCTCCAGGATGTCCTGCGGGATGCCGCTACCGGTGTCGGAGATCCGCAGTGCCACTCCAGGCGCACCGTGGATGTCATCCGTGTCCTCGGTGGCTAGTCCCAGGACACCGCCACCCGGCATGGCATGGAGTGCATTGATCATCATGTTCACGAGGATCTGCTGGATTTCCCCTCTGTTGGCCTTGATGAGTCGGGTGGAATGAAACTCCTTCTCGATCATGACGGGCTGACGTTTGGTCAGGTGCTGTACCAGCGGTAGCGTTTCCAGCAGCAGGGATGAAGGCTCCAACAGTTCGTATTCCGCTGCGTGCTCGCTGGGTTTTGAGAACTGAAGCAGCTTGGACACGATCGTACTGATACGCTGGATCTGATCCTCGATGAGGTCAAACTCCTCCTTGCCGCCTGGTCCGGAATCCTGGAGCACGGCTTCACGCAGCAGCTCCAGATTTCCCTGCATCACTGCGAGCGGATTGTTGATCTCATGTGCGACACCTGCGGCGATCTCGCCAATAGTTGCCAACTTCTCTTTCACAATCAGGTGCTGCGTTGCTTCCTCCAACTGACGGTTGGCAAGCAGCAGTCCCGCCGTCCGCTCCTCTACCCGCGTGTTGAGCTCCTCGTTCCAGGCCACCAGCTGCCGCTCGTTGTCCTGCAGCTGGTTGAGCATCTGGTCCAGCTGCGATGCCAGTCGCCCGATCTCGTCGTTGGAACCACGCGCGCCTGCGCGGGCGTTGCGATCGCCGGCATTGACTCGCGCAATGGCTGCGTCCATCTTTTCCAGCGGCCGAAACACGCCACGGGCGATATACAGAAACAGAGGTACGGTAATTGCCGCAACCAGCAGGCAACCGAGGACTATCATTCCGATGGCGTTCCGTCGCGCGGTAGCGAATGGCTCGTCCGAAAAGCCAACGAAGAGCATGCCGACCGGCACGCCCTCACTGTCCCGAATCGGCATATAGCCTGAGACATACCAGTCATTGACCACGAAGGCCTTTGCCAGCCACGTCCTGCCTTGACCAAGAACCGCTGCGGCCACTTCCGCTGACGCTCTTGTGCCGGACGCTGGGCGCCCGCCGGGCAGCTTGGCATTCGTGCTGATGCGGGTATCACCAAGGAACAGGGACGCGATACCGGTACTTCCGGAGCGCATGCCGTTGCCCCGATAGATCAAGTCCGTGATTTGGTCGATGAAGTGCGTGTTGTGGTTCAGCAGCGTGCCCGCGACCAGCACTCCTGGCTGCTGGCCGGGCAAGTTCACTGGAGTGGCAGCCTGGATCATCAGTGCGCGCCTTTCATATGTGCTCGGCGGCGCCTGCTCTCCCGGCTCTGGCAGGCGGACTATCTCCGCACGCGCCGCCAATTGGGGCGAGAGCGCTCGCAGGTCATCCTCTTGCACTACGCCTACCTGCACGTCGGAGACGCCGTTGACAGCCTTCTCAATCACTGGCCACTTGAGCAACACGGCCTTCTCCGATGACGGTTCGCTGCTGGCCAGGAGATGGCCATCTCGATCAAGCAGCGCGATGAAGTCCAATGCACCTGGACGGGCTTTCGATGCAAGCAATGTGCTGAGAGCGTCCCTGTCACCACCAACTGCGCTATGAAAGCTCTCCGAGTCAGCGATGGCAGCAAGTGATGCACGGTCGTTGATCAGCAACTGGTTCATGTACTGCCCAGCAATCTTCAGATCACTGCCGACCTTGGAGGACAGCAGTTCATCGAAACGCTTGTCCCACTTATAGATGAGCACGCCAACGATCATTGGCAGGATGACGACCATCGGAAGGATCGCGATCAGCAGCAGGCGATGGCGGACGGAGCGCACTCGATTCATTGGGGTTCCCTAAGCTGATACGTTCCAGCTGGAACATTTGCGGTCGATGGTCTTCCGCGAAACCCCCAGAATGCCGGCTGCTTGTTCGCGATCACCACCCGTTTCCCGTAGTACCGCCAGGATGTGCCGACGTTCGACCTCAGACAGAAGTCGACTGCGCGGATCAGACAGAGATTCGAGCCGTTCAAGATGCGACGGGAAGTGGCCCAGGATCAGGCTGCGCTCCACATAGTTGTGCAGTTCGCGGACATTGCCCGGCCAAGAGTAGTGCTGGAGATAGGCACGAGTTCGTTCATCGAACGGAATAGGATGTAGGCCAAGCTGCAGCCCCAGTTCGCGCATGAATCCAGCCGCTAGTTCCAGTACGTCCGTCCCCCGATCGTGCAGGCGCGGTATCTGCACCTCCAGTACATTGATCCGATAGAAGAGATCGGGCCGGAATGTACCGTCCTTCACTGCCGCTACCAGATTCTTATTGGTCGCGAAGACGAAACGGACGTCGATGGGAGTCTCGCGCTCTGCGCCGACCGGGCGTATCCGCCTGTCCTCGAGCATGCGCAGAAGCTTGCCTTGGAACGCCAGCGGTAGGTCGGCGACCTCATCGAAGAACAGCGTCCCGCCTTGAGCATAGGACACCAAGCCTTGGCGTGATGATTGCGCCCAGTTGAACGCCCCCTTGAGATGGCCGAACAGTTCACTGTCAATCAACTCGGCCGGGATCGCTGCGCAGTTGATAGGAATAAAGGGGTTGGAGGCGCGCGTGGAGAGCGAATGCAACGATCGTGCCGCCACCTCCTTGCCCACGCCAGACTCTCCAGTGAACAAAACACTGCTGGGCAAGGGCGCCACTTTTGCGATCAGGTCGCGAGTGGCTTGGATCACTCGCGAGCTGCCGGTGAGCTTGTCGCGTAGTGGTGAAGGCGCGCCCGATCCATGCAGTTCGTGGCGTAGGACAGCATTTTCGCGCTGCAACCGACCGCGCTCCAGACAGCGAGACAGGGCCGCCAGCAGTTGGCTGGTTCGGAATGGCTTGAGTAGGAAGTCAGCTGCGCCTGCACGGATGGCACCGATGGCCGAGTCTAGGTCCGCATAGGCGGTGATCAGAATGAAGTCAGCCGACGTACCCTCCAGGCGCTGCTCCTCCAGCCAGACGATGCCACTCTTCCCAGGCATTACGTTGTCGACAACGACAATGTCGAAATGGCGCTCGGCCAGATGCTTCTCTGCTTCTTCAGTGTCTGCAGCCGCTTCCACAGCCTTGCATTTTGGCCGCAGGGCGCGCACCAAAAAACTGCGCATACCTGGCTCGTCGTCGACGATCAGGATCGACGAATCTGAAAGATCCGGCCAGGCTACATCGCCACCGGCGTGCTCTTCGGCTGCATGAATGGCGCTCTTGGGCGTCATATTTCCCTCGGTTCTGTATGTGCTGCATTAAACGCTGTGTGATTTCATTCGGAGACGTGCGACGGCGCCCGCCACTTCCGTCGCCTCATATCAGTGATCGTTCTGCCCGCTCGCTGGCAAGTTCTTCGCCATGGCTTCCGTTGCCGGCGTCGGTGTTGGCGAGCTCTAGGATCGACGTCATCTCGCGCTCAACGATCTGCCGCAGCGAATACAGTGGGAGCGCGTTGGGTGCAAGGCTGAAGGGTTCTTCCAGCTGGTGCCCGAGTGCGTCAAGACCAAAAAAGGTGTAGGCCACTATCAATACTGGCAATAGCGTCCACCAGCCGAGTGACCCAGCCAGTGCGAAAGGCAGCATGGTGCAGAACACGATGGCCGTGCGGTGCAGAAGCAACGAGTATGAGAACGGCACCGGGGTATTGAGGATGCGCTCGCAGCCCCCTTGGATACGAGCTAGCGTGCTGAGCTGGCCGTCAAGGACCGAGTACTGGATCGAGTCGATCTTGCCGCTCCTGACGAGTTGCAGGCATCGATTTCCGACACTTTCAAGGACCGCATTTGTTGGATTGGGACCCTTCGCGGCGGCTCCAATATTGCACCAAAGGCCGATTGCGTCGGCCTCGTTGTTCCTCCGCAGCCTGGCCGTCAGGCCTGCCGTGAATCCACAGAGGCCATGAATGATCTGCGTTCGATCCTCAGGTGCAAGGGCCGCCGTCTGCCGTGCTAGCGATCTACAGGCGATGATCAGTTCTCCCCAAAGATGCCTTGCCTCCCACCATCGGGAATAGCAGGCATTGTTGCGGAAGCTCATGAACACCGACAGCGCGATGCCAATTAGCGTGAACGGAACGGAGCCGAACCGGGCGAAGATACCCGGGTGCTCAAGCGACGCAAGAATGGCGATGATGCTGATCAACGCGATCAACATCAAATGTCTCGCGATCCTCGGAAGGATCGTGCCTTTGACCGCAAATGCAATGTCCCACATCGTCGGTTGGCGCCGCATCCTCATTTCGACGTCCTGGCGTACGTTCCTCATGTCGACCTCCTGCGCGTCAATGGGACTGCCGTAACGCCCCGCGCCACTGAAAGGGCTTGTGGTCAGCGACATGGCTGCACTCCCCCTACGATGGTCAGGCAGGTCTGCAGGCCGGTAGCCTGGGGAGAGCTTTCGCTTGTTGATGGAATGATCATGTCAATTGAGCCACTTGGGAAGCACCAGTTGCAGGAGTAAGGTGCACTTGAGGGAACTGGATTCACTGTTCGTCCCGGCACCCTTCCCCAAACCCTGTATGAGCATTTACGGACACGGGGAGGCACGTGGAAGCGTTGGATGTAAAGGCCTCTACCGAGAGGTTGCGAGGCGGCAAGAGTGAGTAAGCCTGGGCTGCCGGCTGGACTATCTGGACATTACTGTCCGGACCTGTACTTACTTCCTTTCCGTGTACCACCTGGCCCGACTCCATATGCACTACCTGCTGCCCGAAGAAATGGATGTCCTGAGGGTCGTGGCTGATCAATAGCAGCGGGATGCCCGTCCGGGCCAGCACTGCCTGCAGTTCATGACGCAGGTGCTGGCGCAGGTCATGGTCCAGCGCGGAGAACGGCTCGTCCAGCAGCAACGCCTGCGGCTGCGTCACCAGGGCTCGCGCGAGGGCAGTTCGCTGGCGCTGGCCACCGGAGACCTGCGAGGGCAGCAGATCACCCACCGTATCGATGCGGAATGCGCGCAACCACTGCTCCACCGCATCGAAGCGCTGGCCGATCCGCGGATTCAACCACCCCTTCTCCAGACCGAAGGCCACGTTCTGGCGCACGCTCAGGTGTGGGAACAACGCGTAGTCCTGGAAGACATAGCCCAGCCGGCGGCGATGCGGCGGCAGATTCACGCCGGTGGCAGCATCGAACAGGGTCTGCCCCCGCACGCGCACATGCCCCTGCCCCGGCCGGAGCAGTCCCGCCACCGCCTTCAGGGTCAGGCTCTTGCCCGCACCGGAGGGCCCAAACAGCACCACCTGCCGCTGCGTGCACTGCAAAGCTACGTCCAGCACGAAACTCTGGCCGGCCGCCTGCAGTCGGCGCTGCACCTTCAGGTCAAGCCACATCGCGCAGCTCCCGGCGACGGCCGCCTGCCACCCGCGCGGCCAGCAACAGGGTCACGATGCACAACACCGAGGTGAGGATCACCAGCGCATTGGCCTTGCCATCCTGACCGGCCTGCACCGCCTCGTAGATGGCGATTGACAGCGTCTGCGTCCGGCCCGGAATGCTGCCAGCCACCATCAGCGTCGCGCCGAATTCGCCCATCGCGCGCGCAAACGCCAGCAACAGGCCGGCAAGAATGCCGCGCCAGGCCAGCGGCAGCGTGATGCGGAAGAACACCGCCGCTTCGGACACACCGAGCGTCCGCGCGGCCTGCTCCAGCTGTCCGTCCACTTCCTCGAACGCCGCGCGTGCCGGCTTAAACACCAGCGGCAGCGAAGCCACCGCCGCAGCCATTACCGCCGCCTGCCAGGTAAACACCAGGTTGATGCCGAACCACGACTGCAGCCACGCGCCGATCGGGCCGTTGCGACCGATCAGCACCAGCAGGTAATACCCCAGCACCGTTGGCGGCAGCACCATCGGCAGGGTCAGCAGCGAATCCAGCAGTTCACGGCCGGGAAAGCGCCGACGCGCCAACAGCGCAGCCAGCGCCACGCCCAGCACCAAATTAATTGCGGTTGCCCAGCCGGCCACCTTCAGCGACAGCCCCAGCGCGCTCCAGTCCAGGTCCATGCGTCAGGGCTTGCCGAATCCGTGCCTGGCCAGGATCGCTTGGCCCTGCGGCGAACGCACGAAGGCGGCAAACCGCTTGGCCTCTGCCAGCTGCGCGCTGGACTTGGTCACCGCCAGCGGATAGGCGATGCGCCCGGACACCGGTACCGCGAAGGCACGGCGTACCCGGTCCGGCATCGCCTGCGCATCAGTGGCATAGACGAAGCCGGCTTCGACTTCACCGCGCGCCACGTAATCTAGCGACTGACGCACGTTCTGCGTCGTGATGATCCTGCCTTGCACCGACGGCCAAAGGCCGGCCGCTTCAAGCGCGCCCTTGGCATAGCGGCCGACCGGCACGCTGTCCGGGTTGCCCAGTGCGATGCGCTGAACGCCGGCACCGGCCAGGTCGTTCAAGCTACGCGGCGCGGCCCTGGCCTGCGGCGGCACCACCACCCACAGCGCGTTCACCGCGAACACCCCGCGGGTGCCGGCCGCCAGCAGGTCCTGCTGCCGAGCCTGGTCCATCGCCCAAGGCCTTTGCCGTATCCCGCCTTCGTGCAAGCTGCTGACGCCCTGCGACACTCTGAGCCGGAATGAGCGTGAAGTCATCCGCTTGGTCCTGGACGGGCTGACCGTCTCGGAAATCGCTTTGCACCGGCACCGCAGCGTCAAGACCGTCAGCACGCAGAAGGTTGCTGCACTGCGCAAGCTGGGGCTGCGCAATGACGCGGAGATCTTCGCAATGCGGCAGCAGCTGGAGGCCTTGTGACCGCGCTGTTGAAGCGTGCACGCAAACTGATGCTCGTGGCGCTGTTCACCCTGCTTCCCTGCACGTCGGCGGGCGACATCCAGCACGGCGAATGGGGCGCTGGGCGCGAGGTCCGGGTAGCTGCGGGGCCTACCCTGCACCCTGCGCCGGAAGACGCGGCCAACCCCGAGCTGCTGCAGACGCTGGCGCATGGCTATGCTGCGCTCGTTGCCCGCCATTCCGGCCTGGCCTTCGTCGAAGTGTCTTTTCCCAGCACCCTCGCAGCGATGAGGGCCGTCTGCGAGGGACGGGCTGACCTTGTACTGGTGCAGGGTGCCGGCGATGGGGCGCATCTGCCCTGCCCCAGCCTGACGCCCTCGCGCAGCTTTCATGGCGGTGCGAGCGTGCTCGTCGGCCGCATCGGCGAGCGCTTGCCGCGGCGGGTAGCCGATGCCGGCACACTGCGGATCGCCGCCGTTGAAGGAGGCCCCTATCCGGCGTGGCTGGCCGAGCACCATCCCGCAGTAACGGTGCTGCCCCACCCCAGCATGCGGGCGGCATTGGCTGCGGTGGACGCTGGCATTGCCGACGCAGCAATCGGCCTGGAATCCACTGCGCGTGCGATGACACGACGCCACTTTTCCCACAGCCTGCGCCTGCAAGTGCTCGACGCCAGCTTTCCGACCCAGCTGCACCTGCTTGCCAGGCGCGAAGACCAGCAACTGCTTGAGCGCATCGAGGCGGCACTGGATGACATCACCATCGAAGAACATGCCCAGCTGCTGCAGCGCTGGGCCCAGCAGGCCCTGCCAACCGCGTTCGGCCAGAAAGTTCGCGAAGGCTTCGATGGCGCCGCGCTCTGGCTGTTGCCGACCACCGCCCTGCTGCTGACGCTTCCGTTGCTGGCCCTGCGCAGATTGCGCCAGCAGCAGGACCGCGATCGGAATCAGGCGCAGATGACAGGCATGATCAGCCATGAGGTGCGCAATTCCGCCCAGGCCGTCATGGCGTCAATCGATCTGCTGGACCAAGCGCCGCTGCCGGCCAGCCAGCGCGAACTGGTAGCTGCCGCTGCCAGTGCAGGCCACACACTGCGCGGACTGCTCAATCGCACATTGGATTTCTCCCGCCTGGCCAGTGGCACTTTCCAGCCGAAGCTGATGCCCTGCGACGTTTCCGCAATCTGCGCGCAAGCACTGCAGGCCATCACGCCGCAGGCGCAGAAGAAGGCATTGACCCTGCAGCTCTGCGCGCCGCAGACGCCGTTCCCGCTGCTGGCGACCGATCCGGATTGCCTGCGGCAGCTTCTCGACAACCTCCTCGGCAATGCCGTCAAGTTCACCGACGTAGGCGGCGTAGAGCTGCGCCTGCAGCTGGATGCGCCAGCAAAGCCCGCAGCACTGCTGATGGAAGTCATCGACAGCGGCATCGGCATCGCGCCAGCGCAGATGAGTGACCTGTTCAAGCCCTTCCAGCAGGCCGACGCGGGCCGCCAGCGCGGGGGCAGCGGGCTGGGCCTGTCCATCTGCCGCACGCTGGCCGAAGCCATGGGCGGAACCTTGGATCTCCATAGCGTGCATGGCCGCGGCAGTCGCTTCATTCTTCATCTGCCCGTGCAGCCGGTGCAGGAAGATGCGCTGGCCACTTCAACAGCGGCCGCGCTGCCCCGGTTGGACGGCATGCGCATCCTGCTGGTCGAGGACCACGCACTGAACCGACAGGTCATTGCAGCCCAGTTGCGGCGTTGGGGTGCGACGGTGCAGGAAGCTGCCAACGCCGACGATGCATTGGCGCTGCAGAAGGAGACGCCCTGTCCGCTGGTGATGCTGGATATCGGCCTGCCGGGAATGGATGGCTACGCGCTGGCCCGGCAATTGCGGCTGCATGAGGCAGAAGGAGCACCTGGTGCCCGGCTGCTTGCGCTTTCCGCCTTCAGCGGTGGCGACCACGCACTACGCTGCCAGGCGGCCGGCATCGACGCGGTGCTGGTCAAGCCGCTGCAGATCGATGCGCTGCTGGATGCGCTGGGTCAGCCCGTAACCGCCAGTACCAGCGAGGACATTGCCCACGAACTGGTGGCCGCGTACGAAGAAGATATCGATCACGAGCTGCAATGCCTGCATGAGGCGATCGGTCGTTGCGATGCCGCGCGATTGCGCCATCACGCGCATCGACTGCAGGGAGCGCTGCAGATGCTCGGCGCGAGCGGCATGGAGGCGCTTGCCGGTGAACTCTGGGAGTTGGGCGACTGTGTGCCACCCAGGTGGGACGACGCGCGCCAGGTGCTGGCGGAGATGCAAAGCTGGCGTGGCTCCCGGAGTACGGAAGCCACGCCGGCGGCCTGAGTCAGGCAGCGTTGCGGCCCGCCTGGCGGCGGGTCAGGTCGTTGAAGCGACCCAGCGACATCAGGTGCTGGTGGATCAGCGCCAGCCAGCCGTTGCGGTGCCATTCGACGACGGTCGCGTCCGGAAGCGCGATGAACTTCTCCACGTCGACCACGAAGAAGCCGTTGAGGTTGAACTCACGACCATCAGGCAGGCGCACGGTGGCATTGCGCTCGACCAGCAGGCCATTGTCGACCAGCGCCTTGGAGAACGCCTGGGTCTGTTCGTGCTCGCGGGTGAACTGGCCGCAGAACTCGAGCGCCTGCTGCACCATGTCGGTGGCCTTGCCATCGACGAACAGCGGCTGGCCTTCTTCGCCGCCACGGACGATGCGCGGGCTGTCTTCGTCGATGCCGAGCAGGAAGTCATTGTCCGCGCCGGTATCGATGAAGATGAAGGGATGGCGGCGCAGGTAGGCCGGGATGTAGGTCTCGTCATCCCACAGGCCATCGGTGATGAACAGGTTGTCGGTGGTCACACCCACGGCGGCCATCGGCACTGCGCTCGGGCCTGCGAACAGGATCGGGAAGTGGTGCAGCGCCAGCGAGAATTCGCCCAGCACCAGCGGGATCGAGTTGCTGCTGGCAGCGAATTCGAGCTTGCCCGGCAGGATGCGCAGATCGGCGTGCAGGTCTGCCTGCAGCGGCACCGGACGGGTGTAGAACAAGGGCGCGCTGCTCGGCGCAGCTTCGGTGGTGGTGTCGCTGGTGGTGGTCATCGTGGAAACCATGTCGATCATGCGCGCCTGCCATCCCGGGCGCGCCAGCGGGAACAACCTGAATCCCGCATTATCAACAAGGCAGGTGACAACGGCCACCCCGCGACCAACTTATTTCAGCTGCAACGGGTAGCGCTGCCACAGAACGTGGACCAGAAAACCGGCCAATTCGGTGTCGCGCGCACTGACCGCCGCGCGGATCTTGTCCAGCAGGACCATGTCGCTGCAGTGCCGCACGTCGGCGTGGTTGGCCTGCCCTGCGCGCCGCGCCCGATAGCGTGCGGCCCGCTGTGCGTCGCTCATTGCGTACCCGAACTTGGGCGGCCGACCGCGTTTGCGCGGCAGGGTCAGCTCCAGGGTTCCGGGATCATTGTCATCACGCATGGGCAGGGTGCGGGCGGCGGCAAGCAACGGGGGGTGCGCAATTTATCGTGAGGCATCACTTTAATCCAGCTTTTTCTGCAGATTTGTTGCAATGCAGTGCAGGTGCGTGGCGCACGGATGACACCCATCCACGCATGGCGTGGATCTACTTCCTTGGGGAGATCCACGCCATGCGTGGATACGGCCACGCCAATACAAGATCGGTGGGTCCACGCCATGCGTGGATACGGGCCCCGCCAGAACACAAAAAAGGGGAGCCCGCGAACGGGCTCCCCTGCTCCTTCCTTACGACGCACGCACCGGCTCGTAGCCATGCAGATGCGATTCGCTGCTGGCCCGTCCCTGGCTCAGCGAACGCAGCGAGGTCGTGTAACCGACCAGCTGCGCCAGCGGCGCGAACCCGCTGACTTCGGCGCGACCGTCCTGGTCGTCGATGCGGGCGATACGGCCATGGCGACGATTCAGATCGCCCACCACGTCACCCACCGAGGCGGACGGCGAATGCACCGTGACCGCCATCACCGGCTCCAGCAACTGCGTGCCGCTGGCAGCGAGCGCGGCCTTGATGCCCTCGCTGCCGGCGCGATGGAACGCCATCTCCGACGAATCCTTCGCGTGGGTCTGGCCATCCACCAGGCTGACTTCGATGCCGACCACCGGATGGCCCTGAGGGCCTTCCGACAGCGCGGCACGAACGCCCTTCTCCACCGCAGCGATGAAGTTGCGCGGAACCACGCCACCAACGATGCGGTCATTGAACACGACCTCGCCGTCGTCGCGCGGCGCCACATCCAGCACCACGTGCGCGAACTGGCCCTGGCCACCGGTCTGCTTGACCAGCCGCCCAACCACACCTTCAACGGCACGCTGCGGTGTCTCCTGGTACGCCACGCGCGGCGCGCCAATACCGATATCCAGCTTCCATTCGCTGCGCAGGCGCTCGACCATCACCTCCAGGTGCAGCTCGCCCATGCCCCAGGCCAGGGTTTCACCGGTGTCGCCATCGGTTTCCACCCGGAACGAGGGATCTTCCTGGGCCAGGCTGGCCAGGCCTTGTGCCAATCGGATCAGGTCGGCCGCACGTGCCGGCTCCAGCCGCCACGCCAGCACCGGGGCCTGCGCCTGGATGCTCTCCAGAAGCAACGGCTGCCCTCGCCCGCTCAGCGTTTCACCGCTGACCGCATCCTTCCAGCCCAGCACTGCAACGATGTCGCCGGCCACGGCCTGCCCGATGTCCTGGGTCTGGTCGGCCTGCATGCGTACCAGCCGGCTGATGCGGCGCCCTTGCGGGTGCTGCGAGCTGGCCACGTTGTCGCCCACCTTCAAGGTGCCCGAGTACAGCCGCACGAAGCTCAACGCGCCGTGCTGCTGGTGGGTGATCTTGAACAGCAGGCCCGCCAACGGGCCGTCCGGGTCCGGCGGCAGCAGGACGTCGCCGCCCTCGCTTTCAGCGCTAACGGCAGGACGATCCAGCGGCGACGGCAGGTAATCGACCACCGCATCCAGCAGTGTTTCGATGCCCTTGTCCTTGAAGGCAGCACCGGCCAGTACCGGCACGCCAGCACCGGCCAACGTCGCGCGACGGATCGCTGCGCGCAGCATCGCCGCGTCGATGTCACGGCCTTCCAGCCACGCCGTTGCCAGCACATCGTCATGATCGGCCACGGCCTCGACCAGCGCATTGCGCTGCGGCTGCCACTGCGCGCGCTCGGCGTCGCTCCATGCCGTCACCGTCGCCGCGCCTCCGTCCTGCCAGTGCAGCACGCGACCATCGACCAGGTCGACCCAGCCATGGAAGTCACCTTCACTGCCCAACGGCACCCCCAACGCCCAGGGTCGCGCCCGCAGCCTGTCCTGCAGCTGCTCCAGCACGCGCTCGAACGAGGCGCCGATGCGGTCCATCTTGTTGACGAACGCAATCAGCGGCACGCCATGCCGGCGCGCTTGGCGCCACACGGTTTCCGATTGCGGCTGCACGCCGTCCACGGCCGAGAACACGGCCACGGCACCGTCGAGCACGCGCAGCGAGCGCTCGACTTCGATGGCGAAGTCGATGTGGCCGGGGGTGTCGATCAGGGTCAGCTGATGCAACGGCAGATCGCGCGGCGCCCATTGTGCGTGCACGGCAGCGGCGCCGATGGTGATGCCACGCTCGCGTTCGATCGCCGAGAAGTCGGTGGTCGCATTGCCATCGTGCACTTCACCGACGCGGTGGATCTCGCCGGTCTTCCACAGAAGGCGTTCGGTAAGCGTGGTTTTGCCAGCGTCGATGTGGGCAATGATGCCGAGGTTGCGAAGACGCGACAGCGTCTGGGTGTTGGTGTTCATGAGATGGGTTCCTGCTGGGCCAACTTCGGGGGCCGCACACCCCGGTTGGCTACAGGGTGTGCGGCTGGCGTTCGGTCTCGGCGATCTGGTGCATGGCACGTTCTCCTTGCGGTGCAGCGGGTGGAGGGAGGGCGAAAACGAAAAGAGCGCCCCGGAGGGCGCTCTGTGGATGGTCCAGCGAAGGCTGCGATCAGCGGCCTCGTGGGGCTCCAGGCAGACACGCCCGTTCCGCGCTTGCGCGGGTCAGGGTGAAAAACTTCAGGAGCGGCATCCGGTTCATGCGGCGCATTCTAGACCTGTGAATCTGGCGCGCAAGTGAATATTGCGCACACGGATGGAACAATGAGCCCCAAAGTGGAGCCACCCCATGGGTGGCTGCAACCCAGGTCAGCAGGCGCTTTACTTGCAGTCGTGCAGACGGCGGGCATCCCCCACGGTCGCCGCATGCTGCTCTACGGTCGACACCCAGCCCTTCAGAGACATCGCCGGGTCGGTGCGCGGTTTGCGCGGCCCGCCATGGATCAGCACTTCGGTCCAGCTGCCGGTGGGTGCCAGCTCAGCCAGGCGCGCGGCCTGGTCTTCATCGGTACTGAAGGTGTCGCCCGGCGAGGCCGGCTTTGCGTTGTTGACCGTCGCCTGCTTGCGCACGCGCACACGCAGGGCGCCGTCCGGCATGCGCTGGGTGGCCACCTCGTAGCGCTCCACGCCGTAGGCCCACGTGGATTCACCGGGGCGACGCGTTTCGGTGCCGTCATCGGCAACCTCGATCGACTCGCCAGTGACCGCGCCCAGCGCGGCAATGCCGCCGAAGCCAGCCATCATCGCCTCGTAGGCCACCATCTGCCGCTGTTCGACCGACAGCTTGCTGGCGTCCGGCTTCATGCCAGGCAGGTTGAGATAGGCCGCTTTCTTGCACAACAGCAGCACACGCTTGTCCTCCCAGGCCATGCCGATCTCACCATTGCCGAAGTACTCGGTGGTGAACGATGAAACCACGGCACCCTCGCCGGTCGAATGCCGCGTCTCGATCAGCGACGCCTGCTCGGATGCAGTCATCAGCGAGACCTTGCTGGTCGCAGCGGCGCTTGCGGCGCCGACAACGCCGATCAAGGCGAAAAACAGCGCGCAACGCGGGCGAGAGAGATTCATCAGGCCATTCCTTTGCAAAAAATCGAGCCGCACATGATACGCGGCACAGCCTGGCGTGCCCGCTTCGCCTCAGGTAACCACCACCAACGGCACACCGCGGCGCGGATGCTGCAGCACCACCACGTCCTGCTGGTAGACGCGCTGCAGGTTGGCCTCGGTCAGCACCTCCGATGGCATGCCGTCAGCGGCCACCCTGCCCTGCTCCAGCAGCACGATGCGATCGGAGTACCCGGCTGCCAGATTGAGGTCATGCAGGACCACGATCACGCAGGCGCCCGCTTCGGCGCAGGCACGCACGCTGCGCAGGGTGCGCTCCTGGTGGCGCAGATCCAGCGCAGCCGTGGGCTCATCCAGCAGCAGCAAGGGCGTGTCCTGTGCCAGCACGCGGGCGAAGGTGGTCCGCGCCGATTCACCGCCCGACAGCTGCTGCACTTCGCGCAGGCGAAGTGCCTGCAGTTCGGCGGCGTCGATCGCGCGTTCCACCTGCGCATCGTCCACCTGCGGGTCCGGTGGATGCGGCAGGCGCCCCATTGCCACGACTTCTTCCACGCTGAAGGCGAAGCGCACGCCATGTTCCTGCGGCATCACCGCGCGCTCGCACGCCAAGGGCCCGGCCTTGTAGTCGCGCAATGGGCGTCCGTGCAGATGCACGTCGCCACCGTCGGCGCGCAGATCGCCAGCCGCCACACCCAGCAGGGTGGACTTGCCGGCGCCATTGGGCCCCACCAGCGCGGTCACCGTGCCCGGCTGGAATGCGAGGGTGATGCCATGCAGGATCTCGCGCTGCTGGCGGCGCACCACCACGTCGCGCAATTGCAGAAAAGCGCTCATGCGGCCGCCTTGCGACGCTGCTGCAGCACCAGCCACAGGAAGAACGGCGCGCCCAGCGCAGCAGAGAACAGGCCCAGAGGAATCTCGGCAGGCGGGTCTAGTGTGCGTGCAGCAGTGTCTGCCACCACGATCAGCAGCGCGCCCAGCAGGCCCGACAGCGGCAGCAGCCAGCGATGGCCCGGGCCGACCAGCAGGCGTGCCACGTGCGGCACCACCAGGCCGACAAAGCTGATCGAACCGGCGAATGCCACCGCAGAGCCCACCAACAGCGCACTGAACGCCACCAGCAGGCGTCGTGTACGTGCGACATCCAGCCCCAGGTGCTGCGCCTGGCGCTCGCCCAGCGCCAGCATGTCCAGCGGCGTGGCCAAGCGCTGCAGCGCGAACGCACCGATGGCAAACAGCGGCAACACCGCCACCACATCAGCCCAGTTCGCCCGCGCCAACGAGCCCATCTGCCAGAACACCAGCGATTGCAGTTCGCTTTCGTTGGCGATGTAGGTCAGGAAACCGATCAACGCCGAGCAGAACGCGGCCATCGCAATGCCCACCAGCAACAGCGTCGCATTGCCACTGCCCTTCCCCGGCCGTGCCAGCGCGTAGGTCAGCCCGATCGCGGCGGCACCGCCACCGAACGCCGCCACCGGCACCAGCCAGCCGGCTGCACCCGCGGCACCGAGCACGATCGCCGCCACTGCGCCCAATGCAGCACCCTGGCTGACACCGACAATGCCCGGATCGGCCAGCGGATTGCCGAACAGTCCCTGCAGGCTGGCACCGGCCATCGCCAGCGCTGCCCCCACCATGGCACCGAGCAGCGCACGCGGAATGCGCAGCTGCCACACCACGGCCAGGTCACGGCTGCTGACCGATTGCGGATCCAGCAGGCCCAGCTTCACCGCCAGCGCCTGCATCACTTCCAGCGGCGGCAGCCGCAGCGGTCCCACGGCGAACGACGCCAGCACCGCACCCAGCAGCGCGACCAGCGCAATCAACAACATCGTCCGCCCGCGACGGCGGCGTCGATCCGCAGGACTCATGCCTTCGGCAGCGCCGCCAGCGCCTGGGCCAGGGCCAACGCGCCCGCACCGGAACCGATGCTGGCGTACTTCAGCTGCGCATCCGGCATCACCCAGACCCGGTTGACCTGTCCGGCCGGGGTCTGTTTCAGCGTCGGATAGGCCTTCCACAGGCCCTCGGCGCCGCCGAACAACTGCAGGTCATGCTCGGTCACCAGAATCACCTCCGGTGCCGCCGCGACCACGCCTTCGTTGCTCAGCTGCGAATAGTTGGCCACGCCGGCCTCGGTGCCGATGTTGATGCCACCTGCCAGTGCAATCAGCTTGGCCGATGCGCTGTCGGCGCCGGCCACGGTCGGCGCACCACCTGCGCCCGTTGCCGACACATGGATCACCCGCGGCGCATGCCCCAGACCCTTGCCGATAGCGGCAGCCTCATCCAGCTGACGCTGCACCTGGGTGGCCAAAGTCTGCCCCGCATCGGCCACGCCAAGCACGGCGGCGATCTTGCGCACCTTGTCCGGTGCCGGCTGCAGGTCATCGATCACTACCGCAGGCTCGCCCACTTCGCGCAGCTTCTTTGCCAGCTCGGTGTGGCGACGCAGGCTGTTGCCGATGAAAAGCGAGCCCTGCAGGCTCAGCACGCCTTCCACGCCGGTCGTTCGGTTGAACAGGAACTGGTGCGGTGCAGCCAGGCCTGCCTGGGTGGTGGTGTTGGTCGGCGCGGCGAACACCTGCTTGCCCAGCCCCAGCGCTTCGATCACCGCGATGATGTCGTCGCCGCCGGCAATGATCCGACTGGTGTCGTCCACTTCCACACCGGCGCCATCGTCGGACTGGACCTTGGTCGGCAACACCGCCCGCTGCCCCGGCAGGGTCGGCACGTCATTGCCCGCCACCCGCTGCCAGCCTGCGGGCAGTGCCCCGGCCTCGGCGGTGGCGGTGGCCGGCGCAGCAGCGTCGGGGTTGCCCGAAGACGGCGCCGCCTTGTCGCCACAGGCGGCCAGCACCAAGGAAACGGCAAGCGGGAGCGCGCACAGGCGCAGGCGGGAAGCGATGTTCATGCAGGTTCTCCTTGCTGGCAGGGCGGCGGGGTGCCGCCCTGCCCTGTGACTTACGGCTGGCGCACGCTGATGCGGGTGATGCGGTCACCCTTCGGATCTTCAGCACCACGCGACTTGTTCACGGCGAAGACATTGCCCTTGCCATCGGCGCGGACGTGGTTGGGGAAGGTGCCGCCATCGAGGTTACCGACCACCTTGCCATCACGATCAACCGCGGTGACCGTGCCGGCGCCGCGGTTGGTGACGTAGGCCAGGCCGCTCTTCGCATCGAAGGCCACGTTCAGTGCACCGGCGCCGACCGGCACGTCGTGCACGACCTTGCCGCTGGCCACGTCGACGATCAGCAGGTTGTCGGTGCCCTGCGAGGCCACGTAGAGGCGGTTGCGCTGGGCATCGAAGGCCACGCCCGAGGCGCTGATCGAATTGCCCAGGTCGATCACCTTCTCGACCTTGCCGCTGGCCACATCGATCACCGCCGCTTCCGGCGTACCGATGCTGACCGTGAACAGCTTGCCGCTGGGCTCATCCAGCACCAGGCTCATCGGCACGAACTTCTCGTCGTCCACGCCGGAGGCCAGGGTGATCGGCTCCAGCGCCTTCAGCGTCTTCGCGTCGAACACCGACAGATGATCTTCGCCGGTGGCCGAGGCGAACACCTTGCCGTGCGTGCTGTCGACCACGACGTCGCGGGCGTGCGGCACGGTACCGACCGGGAACTGGTGGACCAGCGACAGATCCGCCTGGCGATAGACGGCCACAGTGTCCTGGCGGGTATTGCTGACCCAGACGTTGCCATTGGCATCATCCACGCCCACGCCATACACCGCGAATACCGCACCGTTGGTGCTGCCCGGCACCTGCGCCGGGGTGATGGCCTTGGTCACCTTCAGCGACTTCGGGTCCAGCTTCAGCAGCTGCGACTGGGTGACCGGCGGGCGGCCGACGGCCGAGGTCACGAACACTGCGTTGCTGGCGGCGCTGTAGGCCGACTGGTACAGGCCCGGCACCAGCTTGTTGGACTGGGTGGCGAACTGCGCCTGGCCCGACAGCGGCAGCTGCGGCGACACGCGCAGCTTCAGCACGGTTGCGGCGGCCGGCTGGCTGGCGCGCACCACCACCGGGTGGGTGCCCGGCACCGCGTCGGCCGGAATGGCCAGCTGGGTCTTGAAGTTGCCATCGGCATCGACCACCACCGGCTGGCTGTTGAGCACGGTATCGCCACGCAGCAGGCTGACCTGCTGGCCCGGCACGAAGCCGCGGCCGGTGACATCGGCGGTGCTGCCGGGAACCACGTTCTCACCGCGTGAGACAACCTGGCCCTTGAAGGTGGCGCTGACCGGCTGGTCGAACACCGGCTGTGCGGTGGCGGTCACTGCCAGCAGCAGGCCGGCAGCCAGGGAAGTGAGGCGGAAAGACGGACGGAACGACATGGAAGGCTCCTTGCACACGTAGGCCGCGCCTCGTGGCGCGGGATTCATCGGTTGCCTTGGCCACTGCACATCGACAGTCCGCCTGGGTAGTGGGGTCGCACGGCACTGCCGTGCGAGGGATTCATTCGGCGGCGTTGTCACCACCGGTTGGCTGGCCGTCACCGGCGCTGCGGTTGGTCACGCCATACAGCTCATGCAGGGCCGCGTGGAAGGACGCCGGCAGCATCGGGCCATGGCCGAGACCGGGGAACTCGCGGTACTGCACACTCAGCCCCGGCACCTTGTCCAAGCGTTCGGACAGCTGCATCGCTGCATCCGGGGTGGCGCCACCAATGCGGCGCAGATGCGCGACCACGCGCGGATTGCTCATGTCGCGCTTGCCGCGGTCGCCGATGCGCTCGGCACCGCCGAGCATCAGCCACACCTTCGCGGGCTGACCGTGTGCGTTCTGCACGAACTGCTGCTCGACGTCGCCCAGCGGCGCGCCCTGGCTCCACCACAGTGACGGGCTGGCGCTGAGGTAGTACTGGAAGGCGGCCGGGCGCGTGTACAGGCTGCTGAGCACGAACAGGCCGCCAAGCGAGTGACCCCACAGCGCCTGCTGCTGGTGATCGATGTTGGCGCGGCGCTCGACTTCAGGCTTGATGCGGCGCTCGATCATGTCCAGGAACGCTGCTGCGCCGCCGCCGACGGCCTGGGTCCTGCCGCTTTCATCATCGGCGCGATCGATCCACGCGGTGTAGTCGCGGGTGCGCGCAGCCGAATCGATGCGCAGATCGTTGTCGTAGCCAATCAGCACCAATACCGGTGGCGCCTTGCGTGCGGCCAGCTCGGCCAGCAGCGGCTGGTCCAGCACCATTGCCACGGCGTTGCCGTCCAGCGCGTACAGCACCGGCGATGGGGCCTTGGACGCCTTGGCCGGGATCGCGACGTTCACCCGCCAGCGGCGTTGCTGGTCGGGGCTGTCGATCACGAAACGCTCGAAGCGGTAGCTGGCCGCGGGTGCGTCGAGCACGGTCTGGCCCATCTTCTGCAGCGGATTGCGTTGCTGCGCGTATGCGTACGGGGTGGCCAGGAGCAGACCCATCATCAAGGTGGCCAGGCCGGATACCAGCGGGCCACGGCGCGGTGGCAGGACGGAAGACTTCATCAGTGACGGCGAAAGCGGCACACGGCCACCGGTTCACAAGGGACCGCAGTCTACCTTAAACGCGAATGATTATCACATCGATCAAACGTCACACTGTGTATCACGCGCGCGGCAACGTGTGCGCCAGCGCTTGCGCCGGAAGTCCGTGTTCATCTACTTTCCGTGCTATCGGGGCGCAGGAATCGCCCCGCCCTCGCGGGTGCCTGCCTGGCCCCCGCCCCCCCAACTCCACAACCGCCATGGGATCGGATCCCATGATTGTGAGAACACCTTGAAGCACAAAGCACTGATCGCACTTGCCGTTGGCCTCCTCGCTCCGCTGGCCGGCCACGCCGCGCCAAGCCTTGCCGGGCTGTATTCGGCCTATGAAGAGGCTGGCTATTCCTCTCTCGGGCTGGAAGAGCTCAACCAGACCGTGCAGTTCACGGCCGTGAGCCTGGGCGCCTCCAGCAACCTGCAGGGCGAACCGGTCCTGGAAGCTGGCGACGAAGATGGCCAGGTGCTGGCCCGCCTGACCGCTTCCGATGACGAGCAGAACGCCAAGCTCGCAGCGATGGAGGAAGGCGTTTCCTTCACCGCCAGCTGCACGCTGCAGTTCAGCTCGGGATCGGACTATCTGGCGCTGGGCGACTGCGTTCTGCAGTAGTCAACTTGCCGCGGCCGACGGCCTCGCAGAAACAACGAAGCCGGCCTTGGGCCGGCTTCGTCGTATAGGGCGATGTCCGCGATCTCAGGGGCCAGCGGGCACTGGGCCGTACGGGTTGTCCTGCGGCGTGCCCGGCAACAGCGCAAAAATCAGGATCACCAGGCCACCACCCGGCACCAACGCCAGCAGATACAGCCAGCCGGACTGGCCGCAGTCATGCAGGCGGCGCACGGTCACTGCGACAAGCGGCACGATCGTGGCCAGCCAGAGCAGACCCACCAGCGCCAGCGCCCCGATGGTGATCCCGGCCATCCAGCTGGAATCGGCTTCCAGGACGAGGCCAGCCACGAGCGCCACCGTCAACGCGATCACGCCTACCGCGGTTGCTGCCAGCAACAGGAACAGCTGGAACATCCAGTACTCGCGGCGGTTGGCGCGCCCCTCGAACTGGGCATAGCGCTTCAACGGCAGAATCATTTCCTGCACGGCATCGTTCCTTGAAAAACAGGGCCGCGCAGTCTGCCAAATGCTGGCGGGCGGGGCAATGAGAAACCTTGCATGAAGCGAACCGGGCTATGCGCCCTTGGCCGCCCTCGCCGCCTCGCGCTCAGCGCGCAGCCGGTCCAGCTTTTCCTTCAGCTTGATTTCCAGCCCGCGCGGCACCGGGTTGTAGTACACCCGCTCGCCCATCGCATCCGGGAAACCGGTCTGGTCCAGCGCGATGCCACCCTCGGCGTCGTGGTCATACTGGTACTCGGCGCCGTAACCCAGCTCCTTCATCAGCTTGGTCGGTGCATTGCGCAGGTGCAGCGGCACTTCTTCGGTACCGCTGTCGCGCACATCGGCCTTGGCCTGGTTGAAGGCGGCATAGCCGGCATTCGACTTGGCGGTGCTGGCCAGGTACAGCACCAGCTGGGCGAAGGCGAGCTCGCCTTCCGGGCTGCCCAGCCGCTCGTAGATGTCCCACGCCTCCAGCGCCATGCTCTGCGCGCGCGGGTCGGCCAGACCGATGTCTTCGATCGCCATGCGGGTCAGTCGCCGTGCCAGATACGACGGATCACAGCCACCATCGAGCATGCGCGTGAGCCAGTACAACGCGGCGTCGGGATTGGAGCTGCGCACGGACTTGTGCAGCGCCGATATCTGGTCGTAGAACTGCTCGCCGCCCTTGTCGAAGCGACGGGTACGGTCAGCCAGCACCTGGGTGAGGGTCTGCGGGGTGATGCGACCACCCTCCCCGCCCGCCAGTTCGGCGGCGATTTCCAGCAGGGTCAGCGCACGGCGCACGTCGCCATCGGCGGCAGTGGCAATCTCCAGCAGCAGCTCCGGCGCAACCTCGATGTGTTCCTCGCCAAGGCCACGCTCACGATCGCCCAACGCACGTTCCAGTGCTTCAACGATGTCGGTCGGCGAGACGCCTTCCAGCACGTGCACGCGGCAACGCGACAGCAGCGCGGAGTTCAGCTCGAACGAGGGGTTCTCGGTGGTGGCGCCGACGAACAGAATGGTGCCGCGCTCGATATGCGGCAGGAACGCATCCTGCTGCGCCTTGTTGAAGCGATGCACTTCGTCGACGAACAGCACCGTGCGACGGCCCTCGGCGAAGCGCTGCGCGGCTTCGGCCAGTACCTGGCGCACCTCAGGCAGGCCGGACAGCACCGCGGAAATGGCACGGAATTCGGCGTCGGAGTATTCAGCCAGCAGCAACGCCAGCGTGGTCTTGCCGCAACCGGGCGGCCCCCACAGGATCATCGAATGCACGCGACCGGATTCGACCGCGCGACGCAGCGCGCTTTCCGGCGCCAGCAGACGCTTCTGCCCGACCATTTCGTCCAGGGTGCGGGGGCGCATGCGCTCGGCCAGCGGGCGCATGTGTTCCCGATCGACACTCAGCAGATCGGGACCGGGGAATGAAGTGGAGCGATGTCTTGGCACGTGGTCATTGTACCGCGAGAGCGTGCCAACCAAGGTTGGCACCTACCAGGGGCGGTAGCGCCGGGCCCTGCCCGGCGGACCATGAACGGTAGTGCCGGCCGCTGGCCGGCAACCTCGGAAACTGTCGGAAATGGGCCGTAACCGCCGAAGCAAATCCAATGGTAAGCCACTGATTCAACGAGGCTTACCTCTCCTCAGCACCACGCGCCGTCTCCAACAACCGAGAATTCGGAACTCAACCATCCAGGACCTACGCGTGCGCGATCCCGAATCCAATGTCCTTGAGTTCGTTGCCGGCTGCGCTGTCGACGCGGACATCTACTACCTGGCTGCCGCCCTCGGCCCAGGTCATGAGTACTACGATCCAGATCCCGGCC
>NZ_WKEE01000045.1:0-43913 GCF_021605635.1 Stenotrophomonas sp. PA-6-5C | reverse complement strand
CGACCAAGGTCGACACCTGCCAACAGCCGCCGGAACCTGTCGGGGGTGGGGCGGTGTGGGGCTGCAGGACCGTTGGCGCCATGGGCCCGAGGCATGCCTCGGGCGGGTTGGGCAGGACGCCCAACCCAGGTCTTGCCGTGTGCGCAGGACAGCGCACACGAGCAAGGCGCCATCGAGCCCCCATGGATGGGTTCACGGCGTGTCCCGCTTGCCCCCGCCCACCCGCACAGACCATGAAACCCAGCCAGCCGACGGCTCTTGCCGTTGCCGTTGCCGTTGCCGTTGCTCCCAGCGCAACGCGACGCCGCCGCGTCGCAAAAAAAACCTACACCAACACCAGCTCGATGCAATCCACCGGACACGGCGGAATACACAACTCGCACCCTGTGCACAGATCCGCAATCACCGTATGCATGTACTTCGCCCCACCGACGATCGCATCCACCGGGCACGCCTGTATGCACTTCGTGCAGCCGATGCAGTCAGCCTCCACGATCAATGCCACCTGCGGCGCCTTGTGCTCGCCCCGCGATCGATCGAATGGCAGCGCCGGCACACCCAGCACCTGCGCCAATGCCCGCGCCCCGGCATCGCCGCCCGGCGGACAACGATCCACCCCCACCTCACCACGGGCCATCGCCTGCGCATACGGGCGACAGCCGTCGTAGCCGCATTGCCCGCATTGGGTCTGCGGCAGCAAGCGGTCCAGGCGTTCGGTCAGGGGCGGAATCAGGCTCATGCGTGGCGAAGGCTGCGCGTGTGGTTACTTCAGGGGTTTGCCGCGGTACCAGCGCTCGTGCGCCAGGGCCAGCATCGGCCGATCTTCGGCGCTGTCACCGTAGGCATGGATGCGTGTGTAGCGTGACAGATCGAACTGGCGACGGATGTGCTCGACCTTGCGCGGGCCACAATCGCCACCGGCGTAGCGGCCGGTCAGGCGTCCGCTTTCGCTTTCCAGTCGATTGCAGATCAGCTGCAGGCCCAGTTGTTCGCACCACGGCCGCAGGTACAGGTCCAGTGAACCGGATACCACCACCACGGTGTGCTGCTGCTCTTTGTGCCAGCGGATCTGCTCCAGCATTTCCGGACGCACGACATCAGGCAGGAACTCGCGGGAAAAGCCCGCCGCCAGCGTCTCGATGTCATCGGCATGGCGCTCGCTGAAGGTCAATCGGGTCACCCGTGCGCGGATGCGCTCGGCGGAGATCAGCTTCAGCTTGTAGGCCAGCAGCCATGGGCCGACTTTCCACCAGGCCTGTGCCAGCTGTTCGGCGGTGGCAACCCGGCGCAGGAAGCGGCCGTAGGTGTCGCAGGTGGTGACGGTGTGGTCGAAGTCGAACAGCGCCAGTTCCAACGCAGCATCTCCCATCACGGTACCCCCCTTCGCGGTGCTCATGACCGGGCGCGGCCGGGGCCGCGCCCGTGTTGCATCAACGCACCGGCATGCCCGGTTGCGCGCTGCTGTCGGCGTCCAGCAGCGCCAGCGCGCCGCCATCGAAACCGGCCGACAGGATCATGCCTTCGCTCAGGCCGAAGCGCATCTTGCGCGGGGCCAGGTTGGCGATGAACACCACGCTGCGGCCGACCAGCGCTTCCGGCTCGCCGTAGCTGGCGCGGATGCCGGAGAAGATCTGGCGCTTGCCGAGCTCGCCGGCATCCAGTTCGAAACGCAGCAGCTTGTCCGAGCCTTCCACGAACTCGCACACCAGCACCTTGCCGATGCGCAGGTCGAGCTTGGCGAAGTCGTCGATGCCGATGTAGGCCGGCGCGTCAGCGCTCTTTGCTTCGTCCTTGGCCACCACCGGTGCGGCAGGCTGGCTTGCTTCAACCTTGGCAGCGGGGGCTGCAACGGCAGCGGTCAGGGTGTCCTTGGAGGCGTCGATCATGGCGTCAATCTTCTTCGGGTCGATACGGGTGAACAGCGGGGTGTACTCGGTGATGCGGTGGCCGAGCAGCGGCTGTGCCAACTCGGTCCAGTCATTCACCGGCGTGGCCAGGAAGGCCTCGGCCTGCGCGGCGGTGGCCGGCAGCACCGGCTTCAAGGCGGTGACCAGCACGCGGAACAGGTTCAGGCCCTGGCTGCACACCGCCTGCAGCTGCGCGTCGGCGCCTTCCTGCTTGGCGATCACCCACGGCTTGACGTCATCGATGTAGCGGTTGGCTTCATCGGCCAGGGTCATGGTCAGGCGGATCGCCGCGGCCGGGTCGTTGCGCTCGTAGGCTTCACGGATCGGCGCCAAACCATCGACGAAGCGCTGGTACTGCGCCGCGTCGGGCAGCTGCGCGGCCAGCTGGCCATCGAAGCGCTTGCTGACGAAACCGGCGCAGCGGCTGGCGAGGTTGACGAACTTGCCGACCAGATCGGCGTTGACGCGGGCGATGAAGTCGCCCAGGTTCAGGTCGAGGTCGTCGACGCCGCCACCGGACTTGGCGGCGAAGTAGTAACGCAGCGCCTCCGGTTCCAGGCCGGCATCCAGGAACGTACGCGCCATCACGAAGGTGCCGCGCGACTTGCTCATCTTCGCGCCATCGACGGTCAGGTAGCCGTTGACGTGCAGGCGGGTCGGCGCGCGGTGGCCGGTGCCGTGCAGCACCGCCGGCCAGAACAGGCCGTGGAAATTGACGATGTCCTTGCCGAGGAAATGATGCAGCTCGGTGCTGGTGCCGGCGCGCAGGTGCGCTTCGAAATCCTCGCCGATCCTGCTGCACAACGTCTGGAAGCTGGACAGGTAGCCGATGGGCGCGTCCAGCCAGACGTAGAAGTACTTGCCCGGCTGGCCGGGGATCTCGAAACCGAAGTACGGCGCATCGCGCGAGATGTCCCACGCACGCAGGCCACCTTCGGCGTTGAGCCATTCACCGAGCTTGGCCTTCACGCCGGGCAGGGCGACATCGCCGGCCAGCCAGTCGCGCAGGAAGCCGTCGAAGTGGCCGACCTCGAAGAAGAAGTGCTCGGAATCGCGCATTTCCGGGGTGGCCCCGGAGATCACCGAGCGCGGTTCCTTCAGGTCGGTCGGCGCATAGGTGGCACCGCAGACTTCGCAGTTGTCGCCGTACTGGTCGGCGCTGCCGCAGTTCGGGCAGATGCCCTTAACGTAGCGGTCGGGCAGGAACATGCCCTTGGCCGGGTCGTAGAACTGCGCCACCGAACGGCGGCTGATGTGGCCAGCGGCTTCCAGCTTCAGGTAGAACGCCTCGGTCAGCGCCTTGTTGGCCGCCGAATTGGTCGAGTCGTAATGGTCGAAGGCGACGCCAAAGGCGGCGAAATCGCGTTCGTGACTGGCCTGGATGTTGGCGATGAAGGCTTCCGGGGTGACCCCGGCCTTCTCCGCAGCCAGCATGATCGGCGTGCCGTGGGTGTCGTCGGCGCACACGAACCAGGCCTTGCCGCCGCTCATTCGACGCGCACGCACCCAGATGTCAGCCTGGATGTAGCCGACCAGGTGGCCCAGGTGCAGCGGGCCGTTGGCGTAGGGCAGGGCGGTGGTGACGAGCGCGGTACGGGTCATGGTCACGGGGTGCAGCCAGGGGGAACCGGGGATTATCGCATGCCCGCAACGCGGTGACCCGGCCGGAGCCGGGTCACTGGGGGCAGTGCAGGACCGGTGCGCTTACTCGCGCACCCAGGTCTGCGTGCGGCAGATGAAGGCGATGCAGCCGGCCACATCCAGCTTGGTGCCACCGGACTGGAGTTCCAGCTTGGACTTGTAGGTCTTGCCGTTGCCCGGGTCGAGGATGGTGCCACCGGACCACTTGCTGGTGCTGCCCTTGTCCTGGGCCAGGTTCCAGAGGATGGTCATGCCGCGCACCGGCTTGTTCTTGTTGGCGCCTTCGCAACCGTCGCAGACCGGGTTCGGGCCCTTGTCCGAATGCAGGATCTCGACCACGCGGCCGGTCAGCGTGCCGTTGGCGGCCTGGCTGATCTCGACGATCGACTTCACCTTGCCGGTCTTGTCGTCGATGGTCTTCCAGCGGCCGGCGGCACTGTCGGCGGCCTGCGCGGAGAGCGCGGCCAGGCACAGCGGCAGCGCCAGCAGCAGGGTCTTGAAGGTCTTGCGCATGGTCCCCTCCCAGGGTTCATTCCGGCACGATGCCGGTACGGGTCGACTGTATACCCATTCGGCGGGGTATGGGGAAGGGGGGCTTGGCCGGGCTGCGCCCGGCACCCGCAACGGCAACGTCAACGTCAACGTCAAAAGCAACGGCAACAGCGGGCGTTCCGTGGGATGGCGGGGTGGGTCCGGTTGCGGGGGACGCTGCAAGTCCCCCTCCGGGGCCCGGCCCAGCCGCTGGCGGCTGTGCGTTCGGGCGCTTGCGAAGCAGTGCTTCGCAAGCAAAGCGCCCTCACCCCTGTAAGCTCGGTCGCGCCATCCATGGCGCTCACGCCCCCGCAACCGGACCCACCCCGCCTTCGACAGAGTCCTGCGATCTGTGGGAATGGCGTGGCCTGCTCTAGGTGGGTGTCGACCTTGGTCGACACTTGGATCCATGCCATGCATGGATGAACACCTGTCGGAATGGCACGGCCTGCTCTTGGTAGGTGTCGACCTTGGTCGACACGTAGATCCACGCCATGCGTGGATGAATTTCCTCGATTGAAAAACGCTCAACCGACTTCGTACAGCTCCAGCGGCAGGTCGTCGGGGTCGGCGAAGAAGGTGAAGCGGCGGTCGGTGTATTCGTCCACGCGGATCGGTTCGCAGGCTACGCCGTGGCTGGCCAGGCGTTCGATGAACGGTTCCAGCGCAGCCACCCGGAACGCGAGGTGGCGCAGGCCCTGGGCTTCGGGGCGACTGGGCCGTGCCGGTGGCGAGGGGAAGGAGAACAGTTCCAGTTGGCCGCCATCGGGCAGGGCGAGGTCCAGCTTCCACGAGTCGCGTGCGGGGCGGTGGTTCTCGGCCAGTATGCGCAGGCCCAGCACGCGCACGTAGAAGTCTTTCGAGCGTGCGTAGTCGCTGCAGATCAGTGCGGCATGGTGGATGCCCAGCAGGCTGGGGGTTTCGGTGGTCATTGCAGTGTGTCCAGCCAGCGCTGGGCGATCTTCAGCGCCAGCGGATAGGGTTCGGGGGCGTTGCGGTTGCTCAGCACGATCACGGTCAGGTGCTTGTCCGGGTAACGCAGGATCACGTTGCGGAAGCCGATGCTTTCGCCGCTGTGCCACTGCGCGCGGCCGTTCAAGCGCCAGCCGAAACCGTAGTGCGGTACGTCCGCTTCGGTGGTGGCGGTGGCCGGGCTGAACATCGCCTTGCGTGATGCGGCTGACAGCAGGCGGTCGTCATAGAGGGCTGCATCCCAGCGGGCGAGGTCGTCCAGCGAGGCGTAGATGCCACCGTCGCCGAGTACGGCGCTGGTGGTGCTCTGGTCGGTGCGTTGCCAGTGGCCGTCAATCTCGCTGTAGCCATAGGCACGCTGCGCCACCACGTCGACACCGTCCTGGTGGGCGACGGTGTGTGCCATGCCCAGCGGCCGGAAAATGCGCTGCTGCAGGAAGCTGGCAAAGTCGCTGCCGGCGGCGCGGCCGACGATCAGCGCCAGCAATGCGTAGCCGCTGTTGCTGTAGCGGTACTGCGTACCGGGCGCGAAGGCGAGCCGATCTTCGCTGGCGAGCAGGGCCAGCACATCGGCGTCGTGCACCTGCCGGGTGTCGGCAGGGTCCATCAGGTCTTCGTAGTCCAGCAGGCCGCTGGTGTGCGACAACAACTGGCGCAGGGTGATGGCGGCAGCGGCGGGCGGCAGTTCCGGCAGCCAGCGCCGCGCCGGCTGGTCCAGCGCGAGGCGACCGTCCTCGACCAGCAACAGCACGGCGGCGGCAGTGAACTGCTTGCTGACCGAGGCCAGGCGGAAGTTGCTGGCCGGCGTCACGGCGCTGCCATCTTCGACCACGGCCAACCCGTAGCCGCGGCGGAATACCGGTTGCCCGTCGTGCAGTACCAGCACCGCCGCACCCGGCACCTGCCCATCGTAGGCCTGCATCAGGCCATCGATGCCTGCATCCGGCGGCGCCAGCGGTGCCGCCGCCAGGGTGATCGACGGCAGCACAGCGAGGACGGCGATACACAGCAGGGCGGCAGCGCGCATGGCAGCTCCGTGACGGTCAGGGTGCGGGTGCTGGTGCTGGTGTTGCCGCGGCCGCGGCCGGCTGGGCCAGCCAGCGTTCGATCTTGTGGTCCAGTACATCCAGTGGCATCGAACCGTCCTTCAGCACTTCGGCATGGAAGCGGCGCAGGTCGAACGCTGCACCCTGGCGTGCCTTGGCCTTGTCGCGCAGGGCGATGATCGTGGTCAGGCCCGCCACGTTGGACAGCGCCTGGCCGGGCTGCGCCATGATCCGTTCGACCTCGGCGTTGGCGTCGTCGCTGCTCATGTCCACGGTCTTCTGCAGATAGGTCACGGCCTGCTGCTTGCTCCAGCCCTGCGCATGCACGCCGGTGTCGGCGACCACGCGCGCGGCGCGCAGCAGGCGCGAATACAGATAGCCGATGCGGTCGTACGGATCGGTATACGCGCCGAGGTCTTCGCCGAGGGTTTCCGCATACAGGCCCCAGCCTTCGACGAAGGCGAGGTCACCACCAAGGCGGCGGAAGCGCGGCAGCTTGGTCAGTTCCTGCTGCAGGCCCAGCTGCACGTGGTGTCCGGGAATGGCCTCATGCAGATACTGCACCGGCACGTTCCAGCGCTTGCGGCTGGGCAGGTCACGGGTGTTGACGAACAGCACGCCGGGTTGTCCCGGGGGCGACGGCTGATAGGAGGCTGCGGCGGCGGTCATGGCGCGCTCCGGCTCTACTGCATGGATCTGCAGCGGCGCCTTCGGCAGGGTGTCCAGCACCTGCGGCAGGCGTGCATCGACCTGCTGCTGCACCTGCCGGTAACGGTTGAGCAGCGCGTTGGCATCGCTGTACTGGAACTGGCGATCATTGCGCATGCTGCGCAGCAGCTTGGCCTGCGAACTGCGCAGCTTGCCGTCGCGCATCACCGTAGTGATCTGCGCCTGCAGCTCCTGCACGCGCTGTTCGCCCAGCGCGTGCAGCTGCGCGGCGGTCTGCTGGCTGGCGGTGGTCTGCACGATCAGGTTGGCGTACCAGGCCTGGCCATCGGGAAGGGCGCCCAGGCCGCTGCTGCTGCGCGTGGCAGGCAGGTATTCGGTGGCGATGAAGCCACGCAGGGCGCGGTAGGCCGGCATGATGCGCAGTTCGATCATGCGCTTGTACTCGGCGCTGATGCGCGCCTTGTCTTCGGCGGAGATGGACTCGGGCATGGTCCGGATCGGCGACCAGAAGATGCTCTCTTCGGCGGTCGGCTTGATCACCGCATCCAGCTGCGGCAGGACCTTTTCCATCAGGTCGCGCGGCTGCACCACGCCGGCCTTCATGCCCTGGCGCATGTTGGCGATGGCCTGGTCGAACAGATCGGGAATGCCCAGCGAGCGGCGCGACCAGGTGTCGTAGTCCTTGGCCGTGTTGAACGGCTGCGCGCCGGCACCGGCGCCGAGGATGGCCATGATGCTGCCGACGTTGTAGTACTGGCTGATCGGCATCATCCAGCTCGGATAGCGTTCGGCGGCCAGCGAGGCGCGGGCGTCACGCACGAAGATCTCGTAGCTGAGCAGGTCCTGCCCCTGCAGGCCGTCGCTGCCGATCTTCTCGACCTTGCCCAGCCATTCGGTGGTGAAGTCGTGCGATTGCTGGCGCCAGGCGGCGGAAAGAATATTGGGCAGCTGGTCGTTGTAGCGCGGCTCGCCCTGGAAGGTCGCCTGCAGCGGGTTCAACCGCATGGAGGCATCCCAGTATTCGTCGTACAAGCGCTCCAGCTGCACCTGCTTGGGCACTGCGCGGGCCGGGGCGACCGGACGCGGCGCGGCGCGGCGCGCCGAACTGCCGCGGGCCGGCGGGGTGGCACGAGTGCCGGCGCGGGCCTTCGGCTTGGCCGCCTGGCGGGTCTGCGAGGCGGCGGGGCGGCTGCCCTTCTTCTTCGCTGCTTCGGCCGGCGGAACGGCGCTGAACAGGAACAACGCGGCGATGGCGGCGGCCAGGACGCGGGGGGAATACGGCATCAAGAAGCTTCCGTGGAACACAGACCGTGGAGCTTGCACGATCCGTGCGCGTACGGCCAGCGTGAGGGCGCAGTCAGCTTGCGCGCCGCTGGGGCTTCAGTCAGCCGCGGCTGCGGCGCGCAGGTCGGCGGCGCGGTGTTCGCCCAGATAGCGGGTGATTGCACGGCGCATCAGGTACAGCAACGGAATCAGGGCGATCGCAAAGCCCATCTTGTAGACATAGTTGACACTGCTGACCGCCAGGAACAGCGATGTCGGCCAGTGCTGCGGGCCGAGCACGAAGGCGATCCAGATCACCACGAAGCTGTCCACCAGCTGCGAGACCGCGGTGGAGCCCGTTGCACGCAGCCATACATGGCGCTCGCCGGTGGCCTGGCGGATGCGATGGAACACCGCCACGTCGATCAACTGGCCGAACAGGAACGCCACCAGCGAGCCCGCGATGGTCCACATGCCCTGTCCGAACACCGCCGCGAACGCGGCCTGGTAATCGGGCACGCCGTGGCCATCCATCGAGGTCACCCACCAGCTGGCCGGTGCCAGCGAGATCGCAGCGAAGGCGAACAGGAAACCGTAGGCGATCAGCACCACCGCCAGCCACGAGATGAAACGCACCCCGCGCTTGCCGAAGAATTCGTTGATGGTGTCGGTCATGATGAACACCACCGGCCACAGCAGCGTGCCGGCGGTGAAGCTCAACGAGCCGGTCTGGCCGAACAGGTTCCAGTTCAGCGGGTCGATGCCGAGGGTGTCTTCCAGGGCGAAGATCTTCACCCCGATCAGTTCGGCCAGTACGGCGTTGCCACAGAAGAACGCGGCCAGCACGATGAACAGCAGGACCGCGCGGTCCTGCAGCGGGCGCGCGTGCGACGCCTCGCTCATTCGGAACGATCGCCAGCGCGGGTGAACGGAACGCTGGAGGGCGCCACTGCACCGCCGGAAATGATGAAGCTCATCGCCTGGTCCACCGTCCAGTCGGTCGGGGTGAGCAGCTCGACGGGCACGATCTCCAGATAGCCCGAGGTCGGGTTCGGCGTGGTGGGCACGTAGACGGCCGCCAGTTCGCGGTCGGTGCCCTGTTCCTTGATGACCCGGGTGACCAGGCCGACCGATTTCATGTCGCGATGCGGGAAGTCGATCAGCACCACGCGCTGGGTGCTGCCCGGCTCGGTCTGCAGCATGTCCAGCAGCTTCTTGGCGCTGTCATAGATGATGCTGGCCAGCGGAATGCGCTTGATGATCGCACCGACCCAGCGCAGCAGACGCTGGCCGACCACGCGGCGGCTGGCCACGCCCACCGCCAGGATCACCAGCAGGGTGGCCAGCAGGGCGATGGTGTTCTGGATCCATTCGGCGCGGACCCAGCCGAGGTAATGCGGGAAGCTGGTCGCGATCTGTTCGGACAGCGGTACTACCAGTGGGCTGGAAATGCCCGACAGCAGCACGAACACGAATTTGACCACCACCCAGGTCAGCCAGATCGGCAACAGGGTCAGCAGGCCGGTCAGGAACAGGCGCTGCAGGGAGGGGCGGGGAACCAGGGCGGGGGCTTCGAGCGACATGCGCCCATTGTAGCGGTCGCGGCCGCTCGTTTACGCTGTCCGTTGGCGGTGCAGGCCATACAGGGAAGGGATGCCGTGTTGAGGATGCTGCGGTGGTTGAGCTGGGCAATGCTGGGGCTGATGGTGATGGCCGTCGCGGCATGGCTGCTGTCGAGGTTCTGGCCGTTGTCGGCCGCCCAGCGGGAAGACAGGCGCCTGCTTGAGGCCGTGCAACCCAACGAAGGTCGCAACGGCTTCGCCCTGCTGTGGACGCTGCCCTTCGATGGGCTGGACCAGGCCCAGCGTGAGGCGGCGTTGGCCGACGATCTGCAGCGCTGGAAGGCCTCGCCATCGCAGGCGTCGCACGCCTCGTTGCTGGCGGCCAAACACGCACCGTTGACTCTGGATGGGGCAGGTCGTTGTGCCGTCGGGCCCGTCGGCTGCCTGGCACAGGTGCGCGCTGATCCGCAGCGCTTCGCTGACGCCCACGCCGGGCATGCCGGCCTGCACCAGCGACTGGCCCGGTTGGCGGACTACGATCGTTTCGATTCCCCGTTCCAGCCCTTCGAAAGCCAACTGCTGCCACTACCGGCGTACACGCCGCTGTTGGATGGCGCCAGTGCGCAGGCACTGGCCTATCTGCAGGGCGATGTTGCCGGTGCCGTCGAGGCAGGCTGCAGATCGGTTCGGTTCGGGCGGCGGATGATGCGCACCGGCAGCACGGTGGTGGACAGCATGATGGGTGCCGCCGTGGTGAGGTCCCATGCTGCATTGCTGGGTGACATGCTGGTCGAGCAATCACCGGATTACGTGCTGCCCGCCTCCTGCGAGGCGGCGCTGCAGCCGCTGGACGCCGACGAGCAGAGCCTGTGTCAGGCGATGCAGGGCGAATTTGCGATGAACAAGGCCGCCATCGAGGCGTCCACGCAGACAGCAGGTGGCCGTCTGCTGCTGGATCGCGACCACACCCTGGCCCGCATTGCCGGCAATTTCGGCTGGGCATGCCACCCCGCTGCAGTGAAGGCGCTGGCAGCCGATGTCCCGCTCCTTGCCCCGCCACCGCCCCGATGGGATGTGGGCTGCGTGGCCAATCCGCTGGGATGCACATTGAGCGCCATCGCCGGGCCGTCCCACGCACAGTACGCGACGCGCAGCCAGGACGCAGCGGCGATGATCCGCCTGCTTGGCGCGCAGCGCTGGCTGCGGCAACAGCCCGGGCCACCCGACGAGGTACTGGCGCGGTTGCCGGCACAGTGGCGTTCGGACGCCCGCATGCCACAACTGTCTGCCGACGGTCGCCACCTGCAGGTATTGCGGCGTGGACCAGCGCGCGAAGGCGAGGGCCCGTATCTGTCGATGCCGTTGCGGGCGGACTGACGCGGGCTCAGTCGCCGTCGCCGAGCGGATTGAATGCCCAGCCATCGCCAACGCTGTCCAGCGTCCAGCGCTTGCGGTCACCCAGGGTCTGCCAGCGCACCTGTTCCTTGTCGTCCTGCATGCTGCCTTCGGTCAGCTTCACCTTGCCGGTGGAGAAGTTCACATTGAGGCCTTCGGTCTGCCCGGAATTGCGCATCATCGAGTCGCGGTCGTAGCCGATCAGCGCGAAGGCGCCTTCCTGCCAGCGGAACGTGAACGTGGTGGTGCTGGTCGACCAGCTGCCCGCGCTGGAGAACGAGTACAGCCCTACCCGCAGTGCGCCGCGCTGGATCGACACGCCGGTGCCTTCTGCCAGCGCGTCGCTGAGCACGGGCGAGTCCGGCCGCGGAATGAGCGTGTGGTTCTGCGCGGCGAGCACATAACCGGACGGTCGTGCAAAAGCGATGGCGAGGATGCGCGGGTTGCTGTCATACGGCGACGGCCCGAACCCATCGTGCTCGATGATGTTGCGTGGGTCCTGCTGGCGCAGCACCAGCGCAAGGTCGGCGCGCCCGTCCTGGTCGAGGTCGCCTTCGATCCGGTATTCCAGCGCCCAGCCGACTGGTACGAAAGCCTCGGCCGTAGCGGCGTGCGCCGGCAGGGTGGGGTAGCGCACCGGCGGCACGTCCAGTGCTTCGACGGCGAAGGGCAGCGCGGTCAGCGCCGCAGCAAGGACGAAAAGGCGCATTGCAGCCTCCATGGCAGGGCTGCAGAGGATAGCGGGGCGCCAGCCGGCCCGCTTTACCGTGCGTGTGGCTTCAAGCGCACATAGACCTGCTTGCGTACCTGCGCGACGACCTCGCCGGCTTCGTCCACCACGTCGTTGCTGAACCAGCGCAGCACTTTTTCGCCACCGGCCGCTGCCGTGCGCAGTTCATCCAACAGGGCGTCGTCGATGCGGAAGGACGTGCGTACTGTGCCGCGGCCGGGCTTGAGGAAATCGATCGCACCAGCACGATCCCAGACGTAATAGTCACGGCCCAGGGTGTGCATCAGGCCCAGCATCCAGAACGGATCGGTCATCGCGAACAGGCTGCCGCCGAAGTGGGTGCCGACGTAGTTGCGGTTCCAGGGACGCAGGCGCAGTTCCACGTCGATCTGCCGGTAGTCCGGGGTGATCCGGGTGACATGGATGCCGGTGAACAGGAACGGTGGCCACAGATTGATGCCGAAGCGGAACGTGCTGGCTTTCATGCGGGAACCGGGCAGGGGGCGGGGCCCCAGTCTAACCATTCGCATGCGTATGTTGTAGCCCGTGGCATCCACGTCAGGCCTGCCGGCCGCTTACGGCCCGGGCGTGCCGCCGTCGATCACAAAGCCGTCGCGGCCATTGTCCTTGGCCCGATAAAGCGCGTTGTCGGCGCCTTCGACGAAATGATGCGGTTGCAGGTCGCTGTCCGGCACGCGGGTGTAGACGCCGATGGTCAGGGTGACACCCGTGTCGCTGCCATCGCCGGGCGGCGGCAGGGCGCGTATGCAGGAGATCAGGTCTTCGATCACCTGCCGTGCGCCTTCAGCTGGGGTGTCGGGCAACACCAGGGCGAACTCGTCACCGCCGTAGCGGGCAGCCATGTCACGGGGGCGCCGGGCATGCGCCTGGATCAGGCGGGCCACTTCGCACAACACGCGATCGCCGACCTGATGGCCATGGCGATCGTTGTGGTGCTTGAAGTGGTCGACATCGATCAGGGCCAGGGTCAGTGGCTTGCCACTGCGGCGTGCCGCGTCGCATTCCTGTTGCAGCGATTGCTCGAAGCGCAGGCGGTTGCCCAGCCCGGTCAGCGCATCGCGGTTGGCCTGGCGGTGCCAGGAGGCGATGCGCCAGGTCGCCCACGCAGTCAATACCAGCACGACGCCGAGCAGCGCGCTGGCCGGCGCCCACCAGAGGCTGCTGGTGCGCAGCAGCAGCCAGCTCAGCAGCGGCGCGGCCGGCAGCGAGCACAGGGCAACCACCCAAGGCAGGCGCAGCCCGAGCAGGAGTACGCACATCGCCACCAGCAGGCCGGCCAGGGCGTCCTGCCAGGCGCGGGGCAACACGTCGATCTGCTTGTCCTGCAGCAGCATCGAGGCGATGTTGGCCTGATACTCGCTGCCGCTCATCCAGTATTCGCGGGTGGTGGGTGTCAACAGCCGCAGGGCGATGCCACTGGCCGTCATGCCCACCACGATGCGCCTGCCACGCAGTATCGAGGCATCCACGCGCCCTTCCAGCACATCGGCGTAGGACACCTGTGGCAAGCGTTCCGGTGGCCCGGCATAACGTACGCGCACGTAATCATTGCGGCGCCATTGATAGGGCGAGTCCAGCGCCGGGTCGGGGTCGGGCAGGCCGTGTGCGCGTTGCGGCGGCAGATCGGTCAACGCCAGGCCGAGTGCCGGCCAGTGCGCTTGGCCGATGCCGGCATGCAGGTAGACCCCGCGGGCGACACCATCGCCGTCGACTTCAACGTCGCTGTGGCCCATGGCGGCAGCGCTGGCGGCAATCAACGGGATCGGCAGCATCTCCTCGGCCATGCGGTCGCCGGCCGCCGGCGCGGCCAGCACCGGCAGCACCACGCGGCCGTTGCGACGGATCGCCGCGGCCAGCTCGGCGTCCTGGCGTGCATCGCGGCGGTCGGGCTCGGACAGCATGAGGTCCAGCGCGACGCGCTCGGCACCGGCGTCGGTCAGGCGGTCCAACAGGCGCGCATGCACCGAGCGCGGCCACGGCCACTGGCCCAGCCGCTGCAGGCTGCCCTCGTCGATGGCGACGATCAGCACGCTGGGGTCGGGGCGGTAATCCCAGCTGCCGACCATCAGGTCGTACGCCACCTCATCCTGCCGCCACAGCCACTGGCCGTGGCTGACCGCCGCAGTCGCTGCACCTGCCAGCAGGGCCAGCAGGATCCGTCGCGACCACGGCAGCGGCGAGCGTCTCACAGCAACAGCCACAGGAGCAGGACACTGCCGCCCGCGCCATAGCACAGGCGGCACGGCAGCTTGACCTGCTGGGCAGGCGAGAACGGGCCAGCATGGCCATCGTCGTCGATGTACTGCACACGGATGTGCAGCGTGCCGCGCCACGGGCGCTTGAAGCTGACCTGCGGTTCGTCAACGGTGGCATCAACCAGCGGCGCGCTGAAATCACCGCGACGATCGACCTGCACCCGGTAGCGCTGTCCATCGCTTCCCGCCTGCCAGCGCACGGTCAGTTCGCCATCGGTGGCTTCGGGCGGTTGTAGCGCCGGGTCCACCGGTTCATCGGTCAGTTGCAGCGTCAGTGCCTGGCCATAGCGACCCTGATGGCCGTGGCCGTCACGCGAAGCGATCCGCCAGTAGTACTGGCCGGGAGCCAGTGGCTCACCCAGGCGCAGGTCGGTGCCATCGGTGCTCTGCTCGCGCAGCGGCTGCAGGAACTGCGGCTCGTCGGCCACCTGCAGCACACTGCTGCTGGCACCGGGCGCCTGGCTCCATTGGAAGCGCGGCCGGTCGCTGTTGACCGTCTGCCCCTGCACCGGGGAAATGGTCAGCGGCGGTGGCGGCTGGTCGCTGAGGAGAAAATCCTCGCTGGCATCGAGACCTTCCACTCCCTGCGCATCCACTGCACGCAGCAGCAGGCGCAGCGCTCCCGGCGGCAGCTCGCCGATCACCAGTCCGGTGTCGGTGGTGGTGGCCGCAAACAACAGGATTTCCGGGGTGGCGGCCTGCACGACTTCCACCCGGTAGTGATCAGCACCCGTCACCGGCTCCCAGGCGAGTTGGGCCGGCAAGGCGCCCAGGCGGGTCGAATCGGCGCGCAGGTGCGGTGCCGGCAGCAGACCGGAAACCGCTTCGGGTGCCGTTCCGCTGCCCGCGCTGCGGCTGGCCTGGCCGGGCTGTACCAGACGCTGGCCATGCGGGTTGCCGACCTGCACCTTGCCTTCCAGTACTTCGGTGGCGCCGGCCTGGGCGTCATCGCCGGCACTGACCCGGAACACGGTGCCGCGCACGCTGCTGGTGGCCGTCGGTGCATCGATGATGTAGCGAGAGGCCGGCCCGCGCGCTGGGGTGACCCGGTTGCTGGCGCGCCCTTGCTGCAGGCGCAGGCGGGTATCGACCATGCCGGTGCGGCCATAGCGGCTGAGCTGGTCCAGGCGCAGGCGTGAGTACTCGCGCAGCTGCAACCGCGACGCGTCGGCAAATTCAAGGGTGATGCTGGAGTCGGCCTTGGTCTGGACCGCATCGCCGATGTGCAGCTGCTCGCCGGCGCGCACGGCGCGGCTGCTGCTGCCATCGGCCGCGCTCAGTTCAACCTGGCCACGCACGGCGAGTACCCGCGCCGGGGCGGGTTCAACGCGCAGCCAGCCGATCGGGAAGCGCAGCAGTTCGCCCGGCGGCAGCCGGTACGGATTATCGATGCGGTTGTGCTGCTGCAGCTGCTGCCAGCCCACGCTCGGCTTGAGGTAGGCAGCGCCCAGGTCCCACAGGGTATCGCCGGGGCGGACCCGGTAGTTCCAGTCCTGCGCGCCGGCGAGCGTCGGCAACAGGCAGAGGGCACACAACAGTGCGCGCAGGAAAAGGATGATGAAAGACGACGAGCGGCCAACGGTCACGGAATGCAGTCCCGGCAAAGCGGGGGCGCAGCTGCAAGACCCCATGGCCCCGACCTCATCCCCCCGAACGGATCGTGGCGACCCTGGGGGCCACCATCGCGGGCATTATTGCCCGCGTTCAGTGCAGGGATTCTGAACGATGTCGTTGCCGTTCAGAACAGCAGGGAGGCCATCCGGCGCCGCGAACGGCCTACCAGGTCTTCATCGGCGATGACGTTGAAGGCATCGATCAGGGCCTTGCGCGGCAGTCCTTCCTGGAAACCGCGGTCGATCCGCAGCATCTCCAGGAACTGTTCCAGCGCGGCTTCGTCCTCGCCGGCCAACAGCAGCTGCACGCCACGCAGGTGGCGCGCCTGCAGGTCCTTGCCGTCGGCGGCGATGCGCGCATCCAGCACCTCGGCGGGCGGGGCATCCCTCAGCGCGGCGGCGAAAGCAAGCCTGGCGCGGCCACGTACGGCGCGGTCGTCGGTGGCCAGGTTGGCGGGCAGGGCATCGATCAGGGTGCCGGCCTCGTCCACGCCACCGACCTGCAGCAGCGCGAGGGCCAGGTCGAGCTTCAGCTCATCCTTGTCCGGCTCGGCGGCGATCTGCGCGCGCAGTACGTCCACCTGTGCCTGCGGGTCCAGCGGGGCCTCGTCTTCGGCAATGGTGTCGCCGATATCGGCCGGCACCACGCCGTGCTGGGCCAGGAATTCACGCAGCTGACCTTCCGGCAGGGCGCCGGGGAAGCCGTCCACCAGCTGCCCACCCTTGACCAGGAACACGGTGGGCACCGAACGGATCTGGAAGGCCGCGGCGATCTGCTGTTCCTTGTCCACATCGACCTTGGCCAGTTCGAAGGCGCCGTTGTATTCGCCGGCCAGCTTCTCCAGCATCGGGCCGAGGGTCTTGCACGGTTCGCACCAGGTCGCCCAGAAATCCACCAGGACCGGCGTCTGCAGCGACTTCTGCAGCACTTCCGCCTCGAAGGTAGCGGTGGTGGCGTCGAATACGTAGGTCGTCTCGGTCATGGGGCATCGTTCGGCATCTGGAGACCGATTCTATGGTGACGAACCATGTCGGTCTCAACCCTGTGGTCATCCCCATCATGAAATCCCGGGTCGCTTGGCGCAGGTGCCAGCTGCCGCGACAATGTCCTGATGTTCTTCTGAAGAGTGGCTGCGATGTCCGTGGTTCGGCTGGATCGTTGGGTGGGCGTGCTCGCCGCAGCCCTGTTCGTGCTGTCGGTGGCCGGCTTCGGTGCGGCGGTGCCGGACTACTCGCAGGCACTGCATCCGGTGACCTGGCTGGGCGCGCACGGCATTCCCCATGCGCTGGGTTTCAACCTGCTGGGCCTGGTGCTGCCGGGTGCGCTGGCGGTGGTCGTGGCCGAGCGCCTGCGCCGGCAACTGCCGGTGGACGCCGCCTGGACGGCACGCGTGGGCAACCAGATGCTGCTGCTGGCCGCGCTTGCCTTCATCGCGATGGGCCTGCTGCCGTTGGATTTCGAGGACCAGATGGACATGCAGGGCCCGGCCAGCAAGCTGCACGCCAGCGTGTGGATGGTCTGGGCACTGGCCTTTGTCGCCGGCAGCGTGATGCTGGGGGCGGCACGGCTGCGGCATTCCGGCGGGCGCAGGCTGGGCCTGCTGGCCCTGGCCTGCGGGATCGGCGCCGGTCTGCTCGCGTTCGGCCTGCCGGGTGTACTGCCCGCGGCGCTGGCGCAGCGGCTGGCCTTTGCCTGCTGGGCGCTGTGGCTGGCCCTGGCCCTGCCGCTGTCGCGCAGGCGCTGAGACGGTTTCTGCTGCCGCGCCGCACGCCGGCCCGGCAGGCAGGATTGGAGCCATTTGCCGCACTGCGGTACGCTGTACCGCTTTGCCGCCGCAACCGCGTGTTACATGACCAGCGTCGAACCCAACGTTTACGATCCGCAGCAGGTTGAATCCGCCGCCCAGCAGTACTGGGACGCTACCCGTGCCTTCGAGGTCGATGAAGCCTCGGACAAGCCGAAGTACTACTGCCTGTCGATGCTTCCGTATCCGTCCGGTGCGCTGCACATGGGCCACGTGCGCAACTACACGATCGGCGACGTGATCAGCCGCTACAAGCGCATGACCGGCCACAACGTGCTGCAGCCGATGGGCTGGGATGCGTTCGGCCTGCCGGCGGAAAATGCCGCGATCAAGAACAAGACCGCACCGGCGGCCTGGACCTACAAGAACATCGACCACATGCGCAGCCAGCTGCAGTCGCTGGGCTATGCCATCGACTGGTCGCGCGAGTTCGCCACCTGCCGCCCGGACTATTACGTCCACGAGCAGCGCATGTTCACCCGCCTGATGCGCAAGGGCCTGGCCTACCGCCGCAACGCGGTGGTGAACTGGGACCCGGTCGACCAGACCGTGCTGGCCAACGAGCAGGTCATCGACGGCCGCGGCTGGCGCTCCGGCGCGCTGGTGGAAAAGCGCGAGATTCCGCAGTGGTTCCTGCGCATCACCGATTACGCCCAGGAACTGCTGGACGGCCTGGATGAGCTGGACGGCTGGCCGGACTCGGTCAAGACCATGCAGCGCAACTGGATCGGCCGCTCCGAAGGGCTGGAAATCCAGTTCGACGTGCGTGACGTCGATGGTGCCGCACTGGATCCGCTGCGCGTGTTCACCACCCGCCCGGACACCGTGATGGGCGTGACCTTCGTGTCGATCGCCGGTGAACACCCGCTGGCGCTGCATGCCGCGAAGAACAACCCGGAACTGGCTGCGCTGCTGTCGGAAATGAAGCAGGGCGGCGTGTCCGAGGCCGAACTGGAAACCCAGGAAAAGCGCGGCATGGATACCGGCCTGCGCGCCGTGCATCCGGTTACTGGTGCCCAGGTGCCGGTGTGGGTCGCCAACTTCGTGCTGATGGGCTATGGCACCGGCGCGGTGATGGCCGTACCGGGCCACGACCAGCGCGACAATGAATTCGCCAACAAGTACAACCTGCCGATCCGCCAGGTCATCGCGCTGAAGTCGCTGCGCAAGGACGAGGGCGCCTACGACGCGACGCGCTGGCAGGACTGGTACGGCGACAAGACCCGCGAGACCGAACTGGTCAACTCCGAGGAGTTCGACGGCCTGGATTTCCAGGGCGCCTTCGAGGCACTGGCCGAACGGTTCGAGCGCAAGGCCCAGGGCCAGCGCCGGGTGAACTACCGCCTGCGCGACTGGGGCGTGAGCCGCCAGCGCTACTGGGGTTGCCCCATTCCGGTGATCTACTGCGACAAGTGTGGCGCGGTGCCGGTGCCGGAAGACCAGCTGCCGGTGGTGCTGCCGGAAGACGTCAACTTCGTCGGCACCGGTTCGCCGATCAAGGCCGATCCGGAATGGCGCAAGACCACCTGCCCGGAATGCGGTGGCGCGGCCGAGCGTGAGACCGACACCTTCGACACCTTCATGGAGTCGAGCTGGTATTACGCCCGCTACACCTCGCCGGGTGCCCGTGATGCGGTCGACAAGCGCGGCAACTACTGGCTGCCGGTCGATCAGTACATCGGTGGCATCGAGCACGCGATCCTGCACCTGATGTATTTCCGCTTCTACCACAAGCTGCTGCGCGACGCGCGGATGGTGGACAGCAATGAGCCGGCGCGCAACCTGCTGTGCCAGGGCATGGTGATCGCCGAGACCTACTACCGCCCGAACCCGGACGGCTCGAAGGACTGGATCAACCCGGCCGATGTGGAAGTGCAGCGCGACGAGCGCGGCCGCATCACCGGCGCCACCCTGATCGCCGACGGCCAGCCGGTGGTGGTCGGCGGTACCGAGAAGATGTCCAAGTCGAAGAACAACGGCGTGGACCCGCAGGCGATGGTCGGCAAGTACGGCGCCGACACCGTGCGCCTGTTCTCGATGTTCGCGGCACCGCCGGAACAGTCGCTGGAATGGAACGAAGCCGGCGTGGACGGCATGGCCCGCTTCCTGCGCCGCCTGTGGGCACAGGTGCAGAAGCACGCTGCCGACGGTGCCGCACCGGCGCTCGACGCGGCTGCGCTGGATGCCGGCCAGAAGGCCCTGCGCCGCAAGACCCACGAGACCATCGGCAAGGTCGGTGACGACTACGGCCGCCGCCACAGCTTCAACACCGCCATTGCCGCAGTGATGGAGCTGATGAACGCGCTGGCCAAGTTCGAGGACGGCAGTGAACAGGGGCGCGCCGTGCGCCAGGAAGCACTGCAGGCCATCGTGCTGCTGCTCAACCCGATCACCCCGCACGCCAGCCACGCCCTGTGGCAGGTGCTGGGCCATGGCGAAACGCTGCTGGAAGACCAGCCGTTCCCGCAGGCCGACAGCAGCGCGCTGGTACGCGATGCGCTGACCCTGGCGGTGCAGGTCAACGGCAAGCTGCGTGGCACCATCGAGGTGGCCGCCGATGCCGCGCGTGAGCAGATCGAAGCGCTGGCCCTGGCCGAGCCGAACGCGGCCAAGTTCCTGGAAGGCCTGACGGTGCGCAAGATCATCATCGTCCCCGGCAAGATCGTGAACATCGTCGCTGCCTGATGTACCTGGCACCGGCCGCCATCCTGGTGGCCGGTGCGTTGTCGCCACGCCGGGCGTGCCCGGCCGATGGCCCTGCGTTCACGCGGCCTCGGGCACCCTGTCTGTTGCCGTGATCGCCCGGCTCCGCCAGACTGTCTCCATGACCCGAATCCTGCTTGCCCTCGTTCTCGTCCTCGGCCTCGCCGGCTGTGGTTTCCACCTGCGCAACAAGCTGATGCTGCCGACCGATACGGCGCCGGTGAAGGTGGTATCCACCGCGCCCTACAGCGAGCTGGTCAAGCTGTTGAACCGCAGCCTGCTGGCCTCCGGTGCACGCCTGGCCGATGAGGACAGCAAGGGCCCCAATGCCCAGCTGCAGGTGCTGTCCGAACGCTGGGGCGACCTGCCCATCGCGATCGACTCGCAGGGCCGCGCGCAGGAATACAGCCTGCGCTATGCGGTGATCTTCATCTTCCGGCGCGAAGACGGCAGCGAGCTGGTGCCGCAGCAGGTGATCGAACTGTCGCGCGACTACGTGTCGCCGCCGACCGACGCCACCGGTACCACCACCGAACGCGAGATCCTGGCCGATGAACTGCGCCGGGAAATGTCGGCCTCGATCATCCGTCGCATCGACAGCGTGGTCCGCGCCGAGCTGGAAAAGGGCGGCAGCCTGTCGGCGCCGAAGCCGGTCGAGCACGATCCGGTCGAGCCCGCACCCGCCGTCAAGCACTGAGCCGGGCGTCTGATGGAACTGCGACCGGAACAGCTGGCCGGGCAGGGCGCTGACACGGCGCTGGCGCCGGTCTATCTGATCGCCGGTCCGGAAACACTGCGCGTGCTGGAGGCGGCCGACGCCGTGCGGGCCCGTGCACGCGCGGCTGGCATCGACGAGCGCGAAGTATTCGATGCCGATGGTCGCGATTTCGACTGGAACCAGCTCGACGCCAGTTTTCACGCCCCCAGCCTGTTCAGTGCCCGCCGCCTGGTGGAAGTGCGCCTGCCCAGTGGCAAGCCGGGCAAGGAAGGCGGTGAGGTGATCAGCCAGTTCTGCGCCAACCCGGCGCCGGACGTGATCCTGATGATCACCGCCAATGAATGGAGCAAGGCCCACCAGGGCAAATGGGCCGAGGCGGTGAACCGTGTCGGCGTGTTGTCGGTGGCCTGGGCGATCAAGCCACATGAGCTGCCGGACTGGATCGAACGGCGTCTGCGCAGCAGAAGCCTGCGCGCCGAGCCTGCCGCCGTGCAGCGCTTGGCCGAGCGCGTGGAAGGCAATCTGCTGGCCGCGGCGCAGGAGATCGACAAGCTTGCGTTGCTGGCCGATGGCCAGACCCTGGACGTGGAACGGATGGAATCGCTGGTGGCTGATGCCGCCCGCTACGACGTGTTCCGGCTGGTGGAGGCAACGTTCTCCGGCCAGCCACAGGCGGTGCTGAGGATGCTGGCCGGTCTGCGCGGCGAAGGCGAGGCCGTGGCCGCGCTGATGCCGATCGTGATCCGCGAGCTGCTGGCCGGTGCCGGCCTGGCACGGGTACAGGCACGCGGCGGCAATCTGGCTGCGGAGATGAAATCCCGCGGTATCTGGGAATCGCGGCAGGCACCCTACAAGCGTGCGCTGCAGCGGCATTCGGAAGGCAAGCGCTGGGAGCGTTTCGTGGCCGAAGCAGGGCTGGTTGACCGCATCGCCAAGGGGCGCGCCGACGGCGATGCCTGGCTCGCGCTTGAGCGCCTGCTGGTGGCGGTGGCCGAGGCGCGCGCGGTACGGCTGCTCGCCCGGGCCTGATCCATGAGCCTGCGGATCTATTACGGGGGCACCTTCGACCCGGTGCATCTGGGCCATCTGGCGATCGCGCGCGCTGCGCGCGATGAACTGCAGGTGGCGGTGCGCATGCTGCCTGCCGCCGACCCGCCGCACCGCGCGGTACCGGGCGCGACCGCCGAACAACGCTGCACCATGCTCGGCCTGGCCATCGGCGATGAACCGGGCCTGCTGCTGGACCGCCGTGAGCTGGATCGGGCGGCGCGCTTTCCCGGCAGGCCGTCCTATACCGTCGATACCCTGCGCGAACTACGGGCCGAACTCGGCCCCAGCCGCCCGCTGGCGTGGCTGGTGGGGGCCGACAGCCTGCTGGGCCTGCCCAGCTGGCACGAGTGGCAGGCACTGTTCGGGCTGGCCCATTTCATCGTCGCCGAGCGTCCGGGCAGTCCGCTGCGGGCCAGTGTCGACGGCGCGCTGGGGCAGGCCACCGAGGGGCGCTGGGCCGACAACGAGCAGGCCCTGTTTGCCAGCCCGGCCGGCCGCATCCTGCGCCTGCACCACCCGCTGCGCGAGGAATCGGCCAGTGCCGTGCGCACCCAGATCGCCGCGGGCGGCCCCTGGCGGGCCATGCTGGCGCCGGCGGTGGCCGACTATGTTTCTGGCCACGGTCTGTACCGCTCTGCCACCTCGTGAATACGGTTGCCGCGCTGTGGCCGTATAATCGCCCCCACGTTTATCGAGTCGACCCGCTTTGAGCAACCAGACCCAGCCCCAGACCATCAAGGTCGATCTGCCCAGCCCCGCGCCCTCCGTGCCGGAACTGCTGGCCAGCGTCCGTCAAGCCACCGAAGACCTGAAGGCCAAGGACCCGGTCGAGATCGACGTACGCGGCAAGTCCAGCGTCGCCGACTACATGGTGGTCGTGTCGGGTACTTCGACCCGCCATGTGAAGTCCATCGCCGACGAGGTCGTGCGCTTCGCCAAGAAGATCGACGTCATGCCGCTGGGTGTTGAAGGCGAGCGTGAAGCCGAATGGGTGCTGGTCGACCTCGGTGACGTCATCGTGCACGTGATGCTGCCGCGCGTGCGCGAGTTCTATGCGCTCGAGCGCCTGTGGACCGTTGGCGACCAGCCGCCGTCCTACGACGACGACGAAGTGGCCTGAGCCATTCGTTGATGCGGTTTTCGACGGCGCCGATGGCGCCGTCGACGTTTTGGAGGAATGCTGATGAAAGCCCGCCTGATCGCCACCGGCGAACGCGCGCCCAGCTGGGTGGCGCAGGGGTTTGCCGAGTACCAGAAGCGGCTCTCGCACTGGTTGCCCTTCGAGCTGGTGGAGATCGAACCCGGCCTGCGCGGAAAAGGGCGGGACGCACGTCGCGCCACTGAAGACGAAGGCAAGCGGGTGATCGCTGCGTTGCCGAAGAATGCCTATGTCGTTGCACTGGACGTACCGGGCCGCCAGCTCAGTTCCGAACAGCTGGCACAGCGCCTGGAACACTGGCGCGGGCAGGGCAGGGACCTGGCGTTCCTGATTGGCGGGCCGGAAGGCCATTCGCCCGAAGTGTCTGCACTGGCCGATGAAAAGTGGTCGATCGGCCCGCTGACGCTGCCGCACATGCTGGTGCGGCTGGTAGTGGCCGAGCAGTTGTATCGCGCCGCTGCGATGTTGGCCAATCACCCCTACCATCGCGCGTGAAGAGTCGTTATACTGGCGGTCTGCCCGAATAGCTCAGCCGGTTAGAGCACTTGACTGTTAATCAGGGGGTCGTTGGTTCGAGTCCAACTTCGGGCGCCACTTTCAAGAGGCCTGCATCGCAAGATGCAGGCCTTTTTTGTTGCGTCGTGCCGTGCAGTCGCGTGCGGCGGTAGATCCGCGCCATGCGCGGATGCATTGCGCTCGGTTTTTCGAGCGGACTCGACTCTACACTGCAGGTCCATCACGTGGATGTTGACGATGCGCGCGTTTCGTTTTGCATTTTTCCTGCTGATGGTCCTGCTGCCATTGACCGCATCTGCTGGCGCGCCAACCACCTGGCAACCGCCGGCCGGTACCACTGAATTTCCTCTCTGGCCCGATGGCCAGGTGATGGCACCGCCGAAGCTGAAAGGCCCCGAGCAGGTCAGCGAAACCGTCTCCAAGGCCAGTGGCGAGCACTGGAGGATGCTGCAGAACGTGGCCGTGCCCACGCTCACCGTGTTCCCGGCGAAAGGCACGCCCAGCGGCACCGCAGTGATGGTGGTACCGGGCGGTGGCTACAACGTGCTGGCGATCGACCTGGAAGGCAGCGAGATCTGTGGTTGGCTCACCGCACAGGGCATCACCTGCGCGTTGCTGAAGTATCGCGTACCCGCCTCGGGACCGAACTGGAATCGCGAATGCAACTGCCGCGACATTCCCGCCGTGCCGATGGCATTGCAGGATGCGCAACGGGCAATGGGCCTGCTGCGTGCGCAGGCCGCGCACTGGAACATCGATCCGCAACGGTTGGGCGTGATCGGCTTCTCGGCCGGCGGCCATGTGGTGGCCGGGTTGAGCACGCATGCGCAGCGCAGCTATGCACCGCTGGATGCGGCAGATGCGCAGTCCAGCCGGCCGGATTTCGCGATGCTGCTGTATCCAGGGCATCTCTGGGTACGCAAGGACGATTCGCTGGAAAAAGACATCGTGGTCGATGCCAATGTGCCGCCGACATTCATCGTGCAGGCCGCCGATGACCCGACGGACGATGTCCGTCACGCATTGACCTATCAGCGCGCACTGATCGACGCCGGCGTGCCGGTTGAAATGCACCTGTTCGCGCGTGGCGGCCACGCGTTCGGCCTGCGCCTGAAAGATGCGCCGGTGTCGGCATGGCCCAGCCTGGCCGAACGCTGGATGCACGACATCGGCATGCTGCCGAAACGCCGGTTGTAGAGCCGAGCCATGCCCTGCTGCCTGCGCGAAGCCGAGCGCGGGCTTGGTTCTACAGCGTCAGCTGGCCTTTCCAGAATGCCATCAGCGTTGCGATCGCCACCACCAGGATCGCGCCGAACAGCACCCACTCCCAGCGTGTGAACACCCGCTCGCCGCGCTGGCGCCGGGTCAACGCGTACAGCACCACGCCCGGCACATACAGCAGTACCGACAGCAGCAGGTTGTCCAGGCCACCGGCATACACCAGCCACAACGCATAGGCGCTGGCCAGCAGCGCGACGATGAAGTCGCGCCAGCGGGCGCCGGCCGCGCTGGCGTAGGCCTCGCCCTGCCAGGCCAGCTTCACGCCGAATGCGCTGGACAGGAAGTACGGCACCAGGCTCATCGACGCCGCCAGCAGCACCAGGCTGGTGTAGCTGCCCGAATTGAACAGCACCAGCAGCAGGAACAGCTGGATCAGGCCGTTGCTCAACCACAGCGCATTGGCGGGCACGCCGCGCGCGTTCTCGCGGCCGAGAAAGGCCGGCATCGTGCCATCGCCAGCGGCGGCAAACAGCACTTCGGCGCACAGCAGCACCCACGCCAGCAGCGCGCCCAGTACCGAGATGATCGAGCCGATGATGATCACCGTCGCTCCCCATTCGCCAACGATCGCGCGCAGCACATAGGCCATCGAGGGATTGGGCAGGCCGGCCAGTTCGGCCTGCGACAGCACACCCATCGACAGCAGGCTGACCAGCACCAGCAGCAGCCACACGCCGATGAAGCCGATCACGGTGGCGCGGCCGACATCGGCGCGTCGTGCCGCGCGCCGCGAATAGATGCTGGCACCTTCGATGCCGATGAACACCCACACGGTGACCAGCATCATCCCGCGCAGCTGCTGGCCCATGTCGCCCAGCGCGGGAGCGCCGAAGAAGTCGGCGCGGAACACGTCCATGCGGAATGCGCCGGCTGCCAGAATCAGGAACAGCGCGATCGGCACCAGCTTGGCCACGGTGACCAGGCCATTGATGATCGCCGCAGTGCGCAGGCCGCGCAGTACCAGCAGGTGCACGGTCCACAGCAGCAGCGACGATGCGGCGATGGCGGCCGGTGTATTGCCTTCGCCGAACACCGGTGCGAAGTGGCCGAGACCGCTGAAGATCAGTACGAAGAAACTGGCGTTGCCGAGTACCGAAGCGACCCAGTAGCCCCACGCGGCGGAGAAACCGATGTAGTTGCCGAAGCCTTCGCGCGCGTACGCATAGATGCCGGTGTCCAGGTCGGGGCGACGATTGGCCAGGGCCTGGAACACGAAGGCAAGCATCAACATGCCGGCACCGCTCACCGCCCAGCCGATCAGCGCGGCGGCCGGGCCGGCGCTGCGCGCCACGTTCTGCGGCAGCGAGAAGATGCCGGCGCCCACCATCGAACCGACCACCAGCGCGGTCAGTGCGGCCAGGCCAAGGCGTTGAGTGGAGGAGGGCATCGTGCCTGTCGCAGGAGAAGGTGCCCCCATGATGGACGCTGACGGGTGTATAGAAAAGCAAAGGCCCGGGCGTGAGCCCGGGCCTTTGCGGGTGACGCTGCAGCAGGATTACTTGAAGGTGTACTTGGCGCCGACGGTGAAGTAGCGACCAATGGCACCGCTGAAGTGCAGCGGGTTGTAGTTCACGCCACCGTAGGTGGTCGGATCGAGCGGAGCGATGCGATCAAACACGTTGGCCACCGAGGCGTTCAGCTCGAAGGCTTCGGTGATGTTCCAGCGGCCGGACAGGTCGAAGGTGGTGAACGAGGAGATCTTGGTGACGTCGGTACCGTCGGCATAGGAGAACTGGTACGAGCCGTCCGGACCACGGAAGTCCTTGTTGTCCATCTTCGAGATGTAGTTGGCAACGCCGCTGACGCTCCAGTTGCCCTGCTTCCAGGTGGTGCCGAAGTTGATGCGGTCCTTCGGCGTGCCGATGCAGTTGGTCACGTCGCAGTTGCCGTGGGTACCGGCGTAGTCGACGGTGACGTCAGCGTCGGTGCGCTCGAACTTGAGCACGTGGCTCCACTGCAGGTCCATCTCCAGCTGGCCCGGACCGATGTCGAAGGTCTGGCGGATATCAGTGTCGATACCGCGCACGCGGGTGGAGGCCGCGTTGATGTACGCGGTGTTGACCGCCAGGATGCTGCCGGTGCCAGCAATGCCGTTGATCAGGTCGATGTCACGCAGCACGTTGCCGGCGGCGATGGCATCAGCGGTGGCGCCCTGGGCGATTTCGTTGGTGCGCTTGATCTGCCACGCATCGACGGTCAGCGAGGTGCTGGAGGTCGGCTGCAGCACGATGCCGACCGAGTAGCTCTTGGACTCTTCCGGCTTCAGGTCCTTGTTCGGACGGGTGATGATCGCCACCGGCCGCGAGCTGCAGTTGGTGCCGACATCGGCGGCCGGACTGGCGGCGCAACGCACCGGATCACGGGCGTTGGAGAAGGCAGCCAGGCCACCGTCACCGTTCTCGGCCGGGTTCGGCGCGCGGAAGCCTTCGGCGTAGCTGGCGCGCAGGGCGATCCAGTCTGCCGGGGTCCACTTCACGCCCAGCTTCGGCGTGGCCTTGCCTTCACCGCTTTCGTACTTGTCGTAGCGCATGGCGGCCGACAGTTCCAACTGCTCCAGCACTGGCGCGGACAGCTCGACGTAGCCGGCATACACGTTCTGGGTGCCGTCATAGGCCGAATAGCCCAGGCCGATGATGTCACCCTGGTCGGTGTAGGTCTGCGGGGTCAGGCTGTTGCTGGTCTTGCGCCACTCGGTACCGAAGGCCAGGCCCAGCGGGCCGCCCTTCAGGTCCATCAGGCTGCGCGAGATGGTGAAGTCGAACATGTCCAGGCTGGACTTGGCGCGTGCGCTGATCTGCGGCGAGATGTAGTCGTACAGCGCCTGAGAGTTGAGGTTGGCGTTGTCGCCGATGCGCCACACGCCGCCGGCGCAGTTCGGGTTGCCCAACGCACACTGCACAGCGCTGTAACGCAGGAAGCCGGTGCGCTTGTTGGTCAGGTCGGTGCCCGAGTGCAGGTAGGCGGTGTCGTAGCTCCAGTCACCCCAGTTGCCCTTCACGCCCACCAGCAAGCGGTTGAACTCGTTGGTGTTGTTGGTCACGCGCGGACCGACATCCCATGCCGAATAGCGCAGGCGCGAGGCCTGGCCCTGGATCGGGTTGTCCGGGTGGGTCGGCGACAGCACCACAGCACCCGGACCGCTGCTGGCATTGCGCGGACCTTCCGGGTAGCCCCAGCTGCCGGACACGCCGGACGGGGTGTTGCTGAAGGTGGTTTCCTTCTTCGAGTAGCCGATCTCGGTGTAGACCTCGCCGCCTTCGCCGAAGGCGAAACTGGCACGGCCGAACACGTTGACGTACTTCTCTTCAGGGGTGAGGTCGCGGTACTGCTGGTTCGGATCCCACAGGCAGCCCTGGGCAGCCACTGAAGCGTCGGTCTGGCCACCGATGGTGGTCAGGCCCTGGCAACCCGGCAGCGGAACCAGCTGCGCGGAGGTGCCCGGCGGAACGCGGTCGTCGAACACCGAGCCGTTCGGACCGACACCGCCGCTGGTGCGGTTATTGAGGTAGGCGCCACCCAGGAACTGGGCATTGTTGCCATAGCCCCACGGACGGATGTCGCCGGTGCCGATCCACTTGCGGTTCTTGCGGTCGCTGATCTTGATCGCGTCGGTCTTGCCGACATCCAGGCTGAAGAACGCATTCCAGCCATCGGTGGCCAGATCGCCGGTACCGGCGGTCAGGGTGGCCTTTTTGGCATTGCCGTCGCCATCACCGGAGGTGCCGTAGGAGGCACGCAGGATGCCGCCCTGGAAGTCGCTGCGCAGGATGATGTTGACCACGCCGGCGATGGCATCGGAGCCATAGATCGCCGAGGCGCCATCCTTCAGCACTTCCACGCGCTCGACGGCGTCGAGGGGAATGGTGCTGAGGTCGGTGAATACCTTCTGGCCGTCATCGGCCAGGCCATAGGTCGCCATGCGGCGCCCGTTCAACAGCACCAGCGTGGAGCCGGCACCGAGGCCGCGCAGCGAAATGCCTGCGCCACCACCGGCGAAGCCGTTGCCGAAGGTCTTCGGGATCGAACCGGAACCGTCAGCGGTCAGGGTCTGCAGGTACTCGGCCACCGTGGTCTTGCCGGTGCGATCGATTTCCTGGCGGGTCACCACCTGCACCGGCGACGGTGTTTCGGTGTTGGTGCGCGGGATGTTCGAACCGGTGACGGTGATCCGGTCAAGGTTGGTGGCCTGTTCCTGCGCGAATGCAGAAGAGGAAGCCACGGCCCCGGCGAGCAGCAGGGCGCCGCCGGTGAGGATATGGGTGATGGACGTTGCCAGGTGGTTGCGGCGGCGGCTGGCGGGCCGTTGGATCGGGTGTTTCACAGCTTCTCTCCTGACTGGAAAACTCGAGCATTGAGGGCTGTCTCCGGTGTGTCCCGGGACGCGTCAATCTAGGTTTCCGGCAGGTGACGGAGGTGTGAAGTTTTACTAAATTCGTAACGGTTTTCCAACGAAGTTCAAATAACCGGGCAGATTGGCTCTGTTCCGGCCCATTCACCGTTGTGGCCGGCCCGGCGCGCTGCCGGGCCGGCCTCTGGCTCAGTCGGGCAGGGAGAACTGCACCGGCACCATGCCGATGGCCGGAACGGCCATGCCATCACGCTCGGCCGGCACGAAACGCCAGTGGCGCAGCACCTGCTGGCGCGCGGCCTGGTCCAGGCTGCGCGAGCCGCTGCTGCGTTCGATGCTGACATTCACCGGCTGCCCGCTGGGGTCCACCTCCACCCGCAGCAGCACCGTGCCCTGCTCGTGGTTGCGCAGCGCCTGGATCGGGTAGCTGGGCGGCGGGTTGCTGCGGTACTGCAGCTGGGCACCGGCCAACGGCGCGGACGGGGCGATCGTCGGCGCCGCCTGCACCACTGTCGGCTCGGCGGCCGGCAGGATGATGCCCTGGGCCTCTTCGACGGTCGCGGTGGGCGCTGGCAGTGTTGGCGGGACCGGCACGGCCTGCTGCTTCTGCACCACTTCCACCTTTTCAGGTTTGGGCGGCAAGGGGACGGGCTCGGGCTTCGGTTCTTCCTTCGGGATGAACCGGATCGTGGTCTGGTCGCGTGGAAGTGCGGTGACGGCCTGGTAGGTCGCCGGAATCAGCAACATCAGGAAAGCAAGCAGATGCAGGGCGATGGCCGCACTCCAGGCGGCAACGCGGGCGGGATCGAAGTGCAGGGGTACTACGGGATACGTACGAACCATGTTCCACCTCCATGCCAGTGTTGAAGTCCTCAACGCACCAGGGCCGCCATCGGGGTTGCCGCACGCGGCTGGCAGTCAATCATTAGCGCGCCGCCTCCACCACTGCCTAGAGGCAGGGGCGGCAGCGTTGAGCTGGCCTTCATCTAGTGAGGCGCGCACGGCAGCCGCGGAAACGAAAACGGCGCCCCGCAGGGCGCCGTTGCAGGAAGCGGGCAGGGGCCTCAGCGGCCCAGTTCGAACACCACGTCCAGGTTCACCGAGACGGTCGACTCACCCGGGGCGACCGGGGTGGCCTTGTCCATTGCCATGCCGGCGGCCTGCGCACGCATCATCGGCATCGGGCGGAAACCGCCACCGGCGTTCTCGGAGATGCTGACAATGCGGCGCACCTGCAGCCCAAGCGACTTCGCATAGGTCTGGGCGCGGGCCTGGGCCTTCTTCAGTGCCGCCAGGCGGGCTTCGTCATAGACCGGTTCGGGCTGGTCGATCTCGAACTGCGGGCCGTTGATCTGGTTGGCGCCCTGCGCGGCCAGCGCATCCAGCACCTTGCCGAGCTTGGCGATGTCGCGGACCTTCAGGCTGACGGTGTTGCTGGCCTGGTAGCCGGTGATCTTCGGTGCTTCGTTGTCGGCATAACGGTACTGCGGATTGAGGCTGACGCCGCTGGTCTGCACGTCGCGCTCGGCGATGCCGGCGGCCTTGATCGCGGCCAGTACCTTGTCCATCTGCTGGGCGTTCTGGCGCATCGCGCTGTTGCCGTCGGCGGCCTGGGTGACCACGCCGGCCGACAGGGTCGCCACGTCCGGCACGCGGGTGGCTTCGGCGTTGGCCGAGATGTTCAGCAGCGTGCCTTCGGCCGCGGCGGCGATCGACGGCGACGACGGGTCGGCATGGGCGGTCATCGAAGCTCCAAGAGCGAGGGACAGGGCAAGCAGCAGCGGGGTGGCGGTGCGGCGCATGGGATCTCCTTGTTGTGGCGGTGAGGGTGGTGTCGTAGCGATGAACGCGCTGTGAGTCCGTTCGGGGTTGCAGGCGCCGGGGAAGGATTGTCCGACGATTCAGGTACCGGCGTCAGGTTATGCTGTGTCGATGCTCTATCTTGCTTCCCGCTCCCCCCGACGCAACCAGCTGCTGGCCCGACTCGGACGCCCTTTCCAGGCCTTGGACCTGGAGGTCGTCGAGCAGCGCGCGGCCTCTGAAAGTGCCCAGGACTATGTCTGCCGGGTCGCCGCCGACAAGGCGCGCGCCGGCCTGGCGCGGGTGCTGGCCGATGACCCGCAGGCACGGGTGCTGGGCTCGGATACCGAAGTGGTGCTCGATGGCGACGTGTTCGGCAAGCCGGCCGACGCCGCCGACGCGCGGGCGATGCTGGCGCGGCTGGCCGGGCGCACCCATCAGGTGATGACCGCCGTGGTGGTGGTCGACGCGCAGGGGCTGGACAGCGAACTGGTCGTTTCCGAGGTCACCTTCGCCGCGATCGATGCGGCCGACATCGCCGCCTACGTCGCCACCGGCGAGCCGCTGGACAAGGCGGGCGCCTATGCCATCCAGGGCGGCGCCGAGCGCTGGATCGAACACCTTTCCGGCAGCTACTCCGGTGTCATGGGGCTGCCGTTGCTGCATACCGATCGTCTGCTGGCCCGCTGCGGCGTGCTGGCCCCAACTGCTGATGCCGCCAGGGAGGCTGCCGATGTCTGAGGAAATCCTGGTCAATGTGACCCCGCGCGAAACCCGGGTCGCGGTGATCGAGAACGGCATGCTGCAGGAACTGCACATCGAGCGCGGTTGGCGCCGGGGTGTGGTCGGCAACATCTACAAGGGCAAGGTGCAGCGGGTCATGCCGGGCATGCAGGCGGCATTCGTCGAGGTGGGGCTGGAGCGCGCTGCGTTCCTGCACGCCAACGACGTGGTGCGGCCGGCGCCGGTGGCCAGTGCCGACACCGAGAACACGACGCTGCCGCCGCCGTCCAGCGTGCCGATCGTGGAGCTGCTGCGCGACGGCCAGGACATCGTGGTGCAGGTGGTGAAGGATCCGATCGGGACCAAGGGCGCACGCCTGACCACCCAGATCAGCATCCCCTCGCGCTACATGGTGCTGCTGCCGCAATCGAAGGTGGTGGGCGTGTCGGCGCGCATCGAGGACGAAGGTGAGCGCGCGCGGCTGAAGGCGCTGGTGACCGAACTGTCGGCCCAGCACGGTGGCTACGGCTACATCGTGCGCACCAATGCCGAAGGCCAGCCGGCCGAGGCCATCGCTGAAGACATCGCCTACCTGTCACGGGTGTGGAACGTAGTCGAGCGCCGTGGCCGCGAGGCGGCGTCGTGCAGCAACATCTATGAAGACCTGAGCCTGCCGCTGCGCTCGGTGCGCGACCTGATCCGCAAGGACGTGGACAAGGTGAAGGTGGACTCCAAGGAGACCTTCGCCCAGCTGCAGGCCTTCGTGGCCAAGTACATGCCGGTGCTGGCCGAGAAGATCGAGCTGTACAGCGGTGATCGACCGATCTTCGACATGTTCGGGGTCGAGGACGAGATCGGCCGTGCGCTGGACAAGCAGGTACCGCTGAAGTCGGGTGGCTATCTGGTGATCGACCAGACCGAGGCGATGACCACGATCGACGTCAATACCGGCTCGTTCCTCGGCCAGCGCAACCTGGAAGAGACGGTGTTCCGCACCAACCTGGAGGCCGCGCAGGCGGTGGCCAGGCAGCTGCGCCTGCGCAACCTGGGCGGCATCATCATCATCGACTTCATCGACATGGATGATGCCGAGCATCGCCGCCAGGTGCTGCGTACCCTGGAGAAGGCGCTGGCCCGCGACCATGCCAAGACCACGGTGTACGACTTCTCGCCGCTGGGTCTGGTGGAGATGACCCGCAAGCGCACGGTGGAAAGCCTGGAGCGCCAGCTGTCGGAGACCTGCCCGCAGTGCAGTGGCCGCGGCACCATCAAGACCACCGAAACGGTGACCTACGAAATCTTCCGCGAGATCACCCGTGCGGTGCGCCAGTTCGATGCCGCGCGCCTGCTGGTGATCGCCTCCAGCAAGGTGGTGGCGCGGATCACCGATGAGGAATCCACGGCCGTGGCCGAGCTGGAGGAGTTCCTCGGCAAGAGCATCCGCTTCCAGGCGGATGAGCAGTACCTGCAGGAGCAGTTCGATGTTGTTCTGCTCTGATCCAGGCCGACTGTCTGCTTCCGGTGGCCGATGAGCGCGCCGCCGCGCCTGCGACTGCGAAGGATCCGCCGTCATTTCATCGCCGCATGCGCGGTCGGCCTGGTCGGGCTTGCCCTGCTGGTCGGCACCCTCAGCCAGCTGCTGCCGCTGGCTGAGCGCCATCCGGACAGGATCGCGGCCTGGCTGAGTGCGCGCGCCGGACAACCGGTGCGCTTCGAACGCCTGGACACCACCTGGACCCGACGCGGTCCACTGTTGCAGTTGAAGGGCCTGCGCATCGGCGCGGGCCAGGGCCTGGCCATCGGCGAAGCCGAGGTGCTGGTGTCGATGTACAGCGGCCTGTTGCCGGGCCGCTCGCTGACCGAACTGCGCCTGCGCGGCCTGGCGCTGGACCTGCAGCAGGCCGCCGATGGCCGCTGGTCGGTGCGTGGCCTGCCGCAGTCCAGCGCTGGCGGCGATCCGCTGGATGCGTTGCGCCGGCTGGGCGAACTGCAGGTGATTGGCGGCCGCCTGGGCGTGCATGCACCTGCGCTGGGCGTGGACACCACCCTGCCGCGCATCGACCTGCGCCTGCGCGTGGATGGCGACCGCCTGCGGGTGGGCGTGCGTGCCTGGGCACAGACCGACGCCTTGCCGCTGACGGCGGTGCTGGACCTGGATCGCCAGCGCGGCAACGGCCAGGCCTGGCTGGGCGCCGACCCGGTTGATTTCCGCGCCTGGTCGCCGTTGCTGGCGGCCGGTGGCATGCGCCTGCGCGAGGGCAAGGGCGAACTCAACCTGTGGCTGACCCTGCGGGATTTCGCGCCGGTGGCGCTGACCACCGATTCGGACCTGCGTGATCTGCGTATCGAAGGCGCGCCGATGCCCGGCATCGCGGCTCCGCAGATGCAGCTGCAACGGCTGCAGGCGCGCCTGCGCTGGCAGCGGGCCGCAGACGGTTGGGCGCTGCAGGTGCCTCGCCTGCGCCTGCAGGCCGATGGCAGCCAGCAGCAGCTGGACGGCCTGCACGTGCGGCTGGGCAAGCAGATGCAGGTGCAGGCCGGGGCGGCGCAGGCGGGTATCGCTCTGCGCGCGCTGGCACTCAGCGACCGGCTGGATGCGGGCCTGCGCCATTGGCTGTACCTGGCCAAGCCGCAGCTGGACGTGGCGCAGCTGCAGGTGCGCGGTCAGCAGGATGGCCCGTTGTCGGTACAGGGCGAACTGCAGTCGCTGGGCTTTGCCAGCGTTGGCAACTCGCCGGGCCTGCGCGGCCTGGGCGGCCGCTTCGAGGGCGATGCCGATGGCTTCAGCCTGCAGCTGCAGCCGCAACGCCAGCTGCAGTTCGATTGGCCGACCGGTTTCGGTGTGCGCCACGATCTGCATCTGGCCGGGCAGATCGTCGGTTGGCGCGACGAGGGTGGTGGCTGGCGCATCGGCACCCCGGCGATGCGCGTGGAAGGCACCGACTACGCCGCCGACGTGCGCGGTGGGCTCTGGTTCCAGGGCGATGGCACCCGGCCGTGGATGCAGCTGGCGGCCAAGCTGGACGACGTGCCGATGACCGCCGCCAAGCGTTTCTGGATCCATTCCAAAATGAGCAAGGGCGCCACCGACTGGCTGGACATGGCCTTGGCCGGTGGCCAGGTGCGCAACGGCATCGGCCTGGTCAGCGGTGACCTGGACGATTGGCCGTTCGACAACAACGACGGCCGCTTCGAGGCCACCGGCCACATCACCAACGGGGACATCCGCTTCCAGCACGACTGGCCGTTGATGAGCCAGGTGGACGCCGATGTCGCCTTCATCGGCCCAGGCTTCCACATGCAGGGCCGCGGCGATCTGGCCGGCGTAGCGGTACAGAAGTTCGAAGCCGGCATCCAGGATTTCGGCCAGCAGCCGCTGTATGTGCGCGCCGACAGCCAGGGCGATGCCGGCAAGCTGCTGGCAATGCTGCGGCAGAGTCCGCTGCACAAGGAATACGGCGACACCCTGGACAACCTCGCGGCAAGCGGCCCGGCCAACGTGCATTTCGACCTGCTGCAGCCTCTGCATCATGACCAGGGTGGTGGCCACCTGCAGGGCACGGTGGACCTGGCTGGGCTGAAGCTGGTCGACAAGCGCTTCCAGCTGGAATTCGACAACATGCGCGGGCAGGCCCGCTACAGCAACGCCGGCTTCGCCGCCGAGGAGCTGACCGTGCGCCACCTCGGCCAGGACGGCCGGCTGAGCCTGCGCGCCGGTGGTTTCGTGCGTGACCCCAAGCTGGCCTTCGAATCGGAACTGGCCGCCACGCTCGATGCGGGCGTGCTGATCGACCGCGCACCGGAAATGGCGTGGCTGAAGCCCTACATCAATGGCACGTCGCCGTGGACCATCGCGGTGAACCTGCCGAAGGTCGCGCCGGGTGCGCCCGCACCACCAAGCGAGTTGCGCCTGCGCTCGGATCTGGTGGGCACCCGCCTGGACCTGCCGGCACCGCTGCAGAAACCGGCCAGCGAGCCGCTGCCGACCACCGTGGCCGCGCAGTTGCCGATGGGTGCTGGCCGCATCGACGTGGCATTCGGCCAGCGTCTGGCGCTGGCCGCGCGCAGCCACAACAACCAGACCGGCGTGCAGGTCACCCTGGGCAGCGACCGTGTTGACCGCGAACCGCCGCCCAGCGGGCTGACCATCAATGGCCGCAGCCCGACGCTGGATGCACTGGAATGGATCGGCCTGGCCCGTGGTGCCGGTGGCGATGGCGATCCGATGCCGCTGCGTGCAGTGGACGTACAGGTCGGCCAGCTGATGCTGATCGGCGGCGTGTTCGAGCAGACCCGCCTGCAGCTGCACCCCGGCCCGCAGGCGCTGGACGTGCGCCTGGATGGCCCCTCGCTGGCTGGCAAGTTGACCGTACCCAACGCCGATGGCGGCACCATCAGCGGCCAGCTCGAGCGGGTGTACTGGCAATCGTTGCCGACCCTTCCCGGAGCCACCGCGGCACCGGCACGGGTGCAGGCCGGTGCCGACGACATGGACCCGGCCAAGCTGCCGCCGTTCGCACTGGACATCGCCGACCTGAAGTTCGGCAAGGTGGTGCTGGGCCAGGCAGTGCTGCGCACGCGGCCGATCGCCAATGGCCTGAGCGTGGAAGAACTACGCTTCCGTGCCCCCAGCCAGGAGATCGACATCCGTGGCCGTTGGCTGGGCAAGGGCGGCGGCTCGCGCACCGCGCTTGATGCGCAGGTGCGCAGTGAAGACCTCGGCGGGTTGCTGCAGAACCTCGACTACGGCGGCCAGCTGCGCGGCGGCTCCGGCCACGCCCAGCTGCAGGCGTCGTGGCCCGGTGGTCCTTCCGATTTCCAGCTGGGCAACCTGCAGGGCCAGCTAGATGTGAACGCCCGCAATGGCCAGCTGCTGGAGCTGGAACCGGGTGCCGGCCGCGTGCTGGGCCTGCTCAGCGTCGCCCAGCTGCCGCGGCGGCTGATGTTCGACTTCCGCGACTTCTTCTCCAAGGGTTTCGCGTTCAACCAGGTCGAGGGCAGCGTGCAGTTCGGCGACGGCATGGCGCGTACCGACAAGGTGCTGATCGAAGGGCCGGCAGCGAACATCACGATCCGTGGCGAGGCCGACCTCCGCAAGCAGCAGTTCGACCAGACCATCGACGTCAACCCGCGCGCGGGCAACCTGCTGACCGTGGTCGGTGCGGTGGCCGGCGGCCCGGTAGGCGCGGCGCTGGGCGCCGCCACCAATGCGGTATTGTCCAAGCCACTGGGCGAGATCGGCGCCCGCACCTACAAGGTGACCGGCCCGTGGAAGGAGCCCAAGGTGGAGGTGATCGAGCGCAGCCGCGAACGCGCGCCAGCGCCGGCACCGCCGCCGCGCATACAACCATTGCCGACCGTGCCGCCGACCGTCACCGAACCGCCGCCGCGCTGAGTCCGGCGTCCCCGTTTCCCCTGGCGGGCTTGCCTGGCCGCCTTCACACCCCCAGATCGAGACCATGACTGACAACGCCCTGACGCTTGCCCAAGATCGCCTGTTGCGCCCCGGTGGCCTGGATACCGCTGGCCTGGAGCGCACCTTCGGCCAACTGCTCGGCCCCGGTGTGGACTTCGGCGACCTGTATTTCCAGCACGCCCGGCGCGAAAGCTGGAGCGTGGAAGACGGCATCGTCAAGGACGGCGCCCATTCCATCGAGCAGGGCGTAGGTGTGCGCGCGATTGCCGGCGAGAAGACCGGCTTTGCCTATTCCGATGACATCCACGCCGGTGCACTGCTGGCGGCGGCGCAGTCGGCACGTGCGATCTCGCGCGAAGGTGGCGCACAGACCGGACGCTCGCTGCTGCGCGGCGATGCGCGCGTGCTGTATCCGGCACTGGACCCGATCGACGGCATCGGCAACGAAGCCAAGGTCGAGGTGCTCAAGCGCCTGGACGGCTACCTGCGCGCGGCCGACCCGCGCGTGAAGCAGGTGATGGTCAGCCTGTCAGGTGGCGTCGATACCGTGCTGGTTGCCCGCACCGATGGTGTGCTGGGCGCCGACGTGCGCCCGTTGGTGCGCTTGAACGTGCAGGTTATCGTTGAACAGAACGGTCGCCGTGAGTCGGGTTACTCCGGCGGCGGTGGGCGCTACGGCTATGAAACCCTGTTTGCCGATGGCCGCCCGGAAGCCTTCGCCCGCGAGGCGCTGCGGCAGGCATTGGTGAACCTGGAGGCGGTGCCGGCACCGGCCGGGGTGATGCCGGTGGTGCTGGGGCCGGGCTGGCCGGGCGTGCTGCTGCACGAGGCGGTCGGCCATGGCCTGGAAGGTGACTTCAACCGCAAGGGCACCAGTGTCTACGCCGGCAGGATCGGAGAGCGCGTGGCCGCCCCGGGCGTGACCATCGTCGACGACGGCACCCTGGATGGGCGCCGTGGTTCACTCAACATCGATGACGAAGGCCATCCGACCCAGTGCACCACGCTGATCGAGGACGGCATCCTGGTCGGCTACATGCAGGACAGCCTCAACGCGCGGCTGATGGGCGTGGCCCCGACCGGCAACGGGCGTCGTGAATCGTTCGCGCACATGACCATGCCGCGCATGACCAACACCTACATGCGCGCCGGCCAGCACGATCCGCAGGAAATGATCCGTTCGGTGAAGAAGGGCCTGTACGCAGTCAATTTCGGCGGCGGCCAGGTCGACATCACCAGCGGCAAGTACGTGTTCTCGGCCACCGAGGCCTACCTGATCGAGGATGGCCGGATCACCGCGCCGGTGAAGGGCGCGACCCTGATCGGCAACGGCCCGGAAACCATGCAGAAGGTGCGCATGGTCGGCAACGACCTGGCCCTGGACGAGGGCGTGGGCATCTGCGGCAAGGACGGGCAGAGCGTGCCGGTCGGTGTCGGCCAGCCTTCGCTGCTGATCGAGGGCATCACCGTCGGCGGTACCCAGGCCTGAGCACGGCGATGGCCACAGCCACCGCCATGCCCGACGGGGACTCAGTCCTCGTCGGCGTCGTCGACCGGCGCGTCCGCCTCGACATCCTCACCGGATGCCTTCAGGCCCAGCGCGGCCGGCAACATCAGCGCGCGCAGCACCTGGAAGATTTCGCGGTAGGCGCGCGGCGGCTTGTTCTTGGCCTTTTCGGCCTGGGCGTTGCGCACCAGCGTGCGCAGCTGCTGGCGGTCGGCCTGCGGGTAATCGTTGAGCAGTGCGGCCAGCGCGGTGTCGCCCTCGTTCATCAGGCGTTCGCGCCAGTCTTCGGCACGGTGCATCATCGCCACTTCGCGGCGACCGGTGTCGCTGTTGGCGTCCAGCGCATCGCGGATCGCGTCCAGCGCGGCATCGTCCTCGCGGCGCATGTGCTTGGCCAGGAACGCCAGCTGCCGCTTGTGCGCGATATGGGCGGTGATCCGCTTGCACTCGGCGATGTGCGGCAGCAGGTCTTCCGGGATCGGCAGGCGCGCCAGCTGGGCCGGGGTCAGCGACACCAGCTTCTCGCCCAGGGCCAGGACGTCGAGCGCATCGCGCCGGTTCTGGCTGCGGCTCTTGTCGTGGAATTCACCGGTTTCTTCGTCTCGTCCGCGCATCGTCCATACCTGATTTCAAAAAAAGTCGCCCGGCGTGATGCCGGGCCCAACCCGCACAGGATAAAGCATTGAACGTGATCGCCCCTGAAGTTGCCGTCGGCGACGACAGCCCGGCCCGGCTGGAACGGCTGGCCGACATCTCCCAGCAGCTGCTGCAGCGTGCCCGCGCGCTGGGCGCCAGCCAGGCCGAAGTCAGCTGCAGCGAAGACCGCGGGCTGGAGGTCAATGTCCGTCTCGGCGAGGTCGAGACCGTGCAGTCCACCCGTGACCGCGGCATTGCCGTGACCGTCTACTTCGGCCAGCGCAAGGGCAGTGCCAGCACCGCCGACCTGCATGAGGCCAGCCTGCTGGCCACCGTCGAGCAGGCCTGCGCGATCGCCCGCCATACCGAGAACGACCCGGCCGCCGGCCTGGCCGAGGCCGGATTGATGGCCCGCGACTTCCCCGATCTGGACGGCTGGCACCCCTGGGAGCTGCAGGCTGACGAGGCTGTGGACCTGGCACTGGCCTGCGAGGCAGCGGGCCGCGAAGCCGATGCGCAGATCCGCAATTCCGATGGCGCCTCGGTGTCGAGCATGCAGAGCGTGTCGGTCTATGCCAATTCGCACGGCTTCATCGGCCGCGAGCGCGGTACCCACCATTCGATCGGCTGTGCGCTGATCGCCGGCACCGGCGACGGCATGCAGCGCGACGGCTGGTACACCGGCGCACTGGCCCGCGAGGACCTGGAAGATCCGGCCAGCGTCGGTCGCCGCGCCGCCGAGCGCACGGTTGCCCGCCTGCAGCCACGTTCGCTGCCGACCGGCAGCATGCCGGTGCTGTACGCGCCGGAAGTGGCGCGCAGCCTGGTGGGCCATCTGCTGTCGGCGGTGTCCGGCGGCGCACTGTACCGTCAGGCCAGCTTCCTGCTGGACAGTGTCGACCAGCAGCTGTTCCCCGACTGGATGCAGATCGAGGAGCTGCCGCACCTGCGCCGCGGCCTGCGCTCGGCCGCCTTCGACGGCGACGGCGTGGCCACGCGCGCGTCGGCCCTGGTCCGCGACGGCGTGCTGCAGCGCTACGTGCTGGGCAGCTATTCGGCACGCAAGCTGGGCCTGCAGACCACCGCCAATGCCGGCGGCGTGCACAACCTGCAGCTGGCGGCCAATGCCGGTTCGCTGCAGGACATCGCCGCGCAGATGGGCGACGGCCTGCTGGTGACCGAGCTGATGGGGCAGGGGGTGAACGGGGTGACCGGCGACTACTCTCGCGGCGCCGGCGGCTTCCGCGTGGAGAACGGCCAGATCCAGTATCCGGTGGACGGCATCACCATCGCCGGCAACCTGCGGGACATGTTCATGGCCATCGAGGCGGTCGGCAGCGACGTCGATCCGCGCTCGCACATCCGCACCGGCTCGATCCTGGTGGGGCGGATGACGATCGCCGGCAATGATTGATGCCATTGATGGCGTAAGCTAGGCCCGCCTGACGCGACCGGCTTGCCGCCGGTCGGTCAAGACCACCCAATAAAAAGGAGTTTTGTCGTGAGCGAATTCGAGAACGTCCCGGCGGCGAGCAGCGTACCGGCCGACCAGCGCACCATGGCCCTGGCGGCGCATCTGCTGGGCATCTTCACCGGTTTCATCGGCGCCCTGGTCATCTGGCTGATCAACAAGGATGACGCCAGCAAGGCCTTCGTCACCGACCAGTCGAAGGAAGCGCTGAACTTCCAGATCACCGTCGCCATCGCGATGTTCGCCTGCATCATCCTGACCTTCGTGGTCATCGGTGCGTTCCTGGCGCCGATCGTCGGCCTGCTCAGCCTGGTCTTCAGCATCATCGCTGCGGTGAAGGCGAACAACGGCGAGACCTACCGTTACCCGTTCGCGCTGCGCCTGATCAAGTAAGACAGGCTGTACGCGGATACGAAAACGCCCGGCACTGCCGGGCGTTTTTTGTTGGTGGCGGCACGCTGCCTCAGTGGTCGCGTTCCACCGCCAGCGTGGCCAGCGCGCGCAGCGCATCGGCTTCTTCGTGATAGCCCGCCAGCGCCTGCTGCATGTGCGCGGACAGTTCGCGCAGCTGCGCCTTGGCGCCGTCCATGCCGAGCAGGGCAGGGAAGGTGCTCTTGTCCTGGGCCTGGTCCTTGCCGGCGGTCTTGCCCAGCTGCTCGGAACTGGCTTCGACATCGAGGATGTCATCGCGGACCTGGAAGGCCAGGCCGAGCGCATCGGCGAAACCGTCGAGCTGGGCCAGCACGGGTTCGGGCGCATCACCGCACAGCGCGCCCATGCGTACCGCAGCGCGGATCAGCGCACCGGTCTTCAGCGCATGCATGCGGGTGAGGGCTGCCAGCGACTGCTGCTGGCCGGTGGCATCAATATCCAGCGCCTGGCCGCCGCACATGCCGGCCGCGCCGGAGGCATGGGCCAGGGTCTGCAGGCATGCCACACGCAATGCCGCCGGCAGGGGCGCATCGGCCAGCAGGCCGAACGCACGGGTCTGCAATGCGTCACCGGCGAGGATCGCGGTGGCTTCGTCGAAGGCAATGTGGGTGGTGGGCTTGCCACGGCGCAGAGCGTCGTCGTCCATGGCCGGCAGGTCGTCGTGCACCAGCGAATAGGCGTGGATCAGCTCCACCGCCATCGCTGCGGCATCAAGCTTGTCCAGCGGTGCGCCGAACACCTGGCCGGCGGCATAGACCAGCAAGGGGCGCATGCGCTTGCCACCACCGAGCACGGAATAGCGCATCGCCTGGTGCAGGCGTTGCGGGGCCTCGGCCGGCGAGGGCAGGGCGGCGTCGAGCTGGCTTTCGATACGGTCGCGCCAGCGCGCGAACAACGCCTCAGCCGTCATGGCTGGGCGGATCGAAGGGTTCGGCGGTTTCGGGCTGGGCCGGATCGCTGAGCAGGCGCACGCGCAGCTCGGCCTGCTCCAGCGCCTGCTGGCACTGGCGGTACAGACCGACGCCACGTTCGTAAGCACTGAGCGACGCTTCCAGGCTCAGCTCGCCGGTTTCCATCTGTTCCACCAGTTGTTCCAGCGATTCGAGCGACTGCTCGAACTGGGCGACCGGGGAGGCGTTTTCGGGGGACTTCTTGGCCATGCGACAAGTGTGGACGGCGCGCGCGCGAGGGTCAATTCACCAGCCGCCCGGATGCCACTGCAACTGTGCATTACGTGCCTGCAGCCACGCCTGCAGCGGTGCGGAAACAACCACGTCGGCGGCCGCCAGCAGCTGCTCTTGGTCGAACAACAGGGGCAGCTGAGCGCGTCGCCAGGGCGCCAGGTGCTCGCGCTGCAGGCAGTCCTTCAACGCGGATGAATGCGTACGCCCGGGCAGCACAATGCGTTCGCCGCCCTGACGGGCGCGCAGTTGCAGCGGGTGTTCGAAGCCGTCCGTGCCGAGCAGGCGCAGCTGGCCGCCGTCGGGCAGCTGCAGCGGCTTGCGGCCATCCCACGCCGCCTGCCAGTCCTTCGGCAGTGACGGCAGCTCTGCCGGCAGCAGGTAGGCGTGCTGGCGCCACTGGCGGATGGCGTGCTGTTGCCAACGCACCTGCGATTGCCGATCGGCGCCGGCGACCATCAGTTCGTTCTGCGCCTGCCGCAGTACGTGCGCCGGCAGCGGTGCTGCGTTGTGCTGGCGTACCCACGCACGCAGCACGCGCGCAGCACGTTCCGGTGCGACCTGGCGCAGCAGCTCCAGCGACAGCACCCGGGGTGCTACTTCCAGGTGAGCGAGCAGCTCGGCATCTTCTTCGTCGAGCAGCGCCCGCGTCTGCGCGCTATGCGCGGCGCTGCCAGCCAATGCGGCGGTGGCATGTGGCCAGCGCTGGCGCAGCAGTGGCAACACCCGCAGACGCAGGAAATTGCGGTCAGCGTCGTCTTCGCCGTTGCTGGGGTCTTCGATCCAGTGCAGGCCGTGAGTCGTGGCGTAGGTCTGCAGGCTGCTGCGAGGCACAGCGAGCAACGGCCGCCACAGGCGATGGCCATCAAGGCGGCTGTCAGCGGTCATCGCCGCCAGCCCATCAATGCCCGAGCCGCGCAACGCGCGCAGCAGGAAGGTCTCGGCCTGGTCATCCTGGTGCTGGGCCAGCGCGAGGGTTTCCGCAGGCTGCAACTCGGCGGCGAATGCAGCGCGGCGTGCCAGCCGGGCGGCACCTTCGAGGCCATGGCCGCCATCACGCGTGACCTGCACGCGGTGCACGGCCAGTTCGATGCCCAGCGCAGCACATTGCTGCTGGCAGTGGCGCACCCAATCATCGGCAGCGGGTTGCAGACCGTGGTGGACATGGATGGCACGCAAGGGCGTGCCGGCGGCCTGCGCCGATTGCCACAGCCAGTGCAGCAGCACGGTCGAATCCAGCCCACCGCTGTAGCCGACCAGCAGCGGTGCATCCAGCGGAACGAGGGTCGGGAAGGCGGTCACGGCGGCAAGTATAGGGTGGGTGGGTGAGCCGGCAGGGCTGCGCCCTGCACCTGCCGATGCCAGGGCAACGGCAACTGCAACGGCCAAAGCAACAGCGGGCATTCCGTGGGATGGCGGGGTGGGTCCGGTTGCAGGGGACGCCGTGAACCTGTGGTGGTCAAGTACTTCTGGACACTCTCAAGGGGCGTTCAGGCCACCTGCGCTTCGTGGAGCGCAGGTGGCACAAGGCCGTTGGCACTGTGCAGCCGACGGTGGTTGTA